>JALYOR010000195.1 GCA_030856765.1 Verrucomicrobiota bacterium
GGGCCCGCGCCCGACCAATCCGACCGTTCTCGCGGTTCTTTTCGCGATCAGCTTTTCCCATCTCCTCAACGACACCATCCAGTCGCTCATTCCGGCGATCTATCCGCTCCTCAAGACCAGCTTTCACCTCAGCTTTGTCCAGGTCGGGTTAATCACGCTCGCCTTTCAGATGACGGCGTCGATCCTGCAGCCCTTCGTCGGCTGGTACACCGATCGTCGTCCCAAACCGTACTCCCTCGCCATCGGGATGGGTTTTACCCTGGCCGGCCTCATTCTCCTTTCCCGGGCGACTCATTACGGCATGGTCGTGGGAGCGGCGGCGCTGGTCGGCCTCGGTTCGTCGGTTTTCCATCCTGAATCCTCCCGCGTCGCGCATCTCGCTTCCGGTGGGCGGCATGGTTTTGCCCAATCGGTTTTCCAGGTCGGCGGCAACGCCGGCAGCTCGTTAGGCCCGCTCCTCGCCGCCTTGATCGTGGTCCCGCATGGTCAGGGCAGCGTGCTCTGGTTTGCCCTCATCGCGCTGCTCGGCATCGGCGTTCTCTCCGGGGTGGGCCGCTGGTACGGCCAGCATCTCGCGGAGGTGAAGGCGCGACCTGCGCCCCCCCCTGCGGCGGTGCCGATTTCGCGCCAGGTCTGGTGGGCGCTCGCCATCCTTGGCGTGCTCATTTTTTCGAAATACTTCTACCTCGCTTGCCTAACGAGCTACTACACCTTCTACCTCATCCACAAATTTCACCTCTCCGTCCAGGGCGCGCAGCTCCATCTATTTCTTTTCCTTTTCGCGGTGGCGGCCGGAACGATCGCGGGCGGACCGATCGGTGACCGCTATGGACGCAAGCTGGTCATCTGGGTTTCCATCCTCGGGGTCGCCCCCTTCACCATCGCGCTGCCCTACGCCAATCTCTTTTGGACCGGTGTGCTGACGGTGGTGATCGGGCTCATCCTCGCCTCCGCTTTTTCCGCCATCCTGGTTTACGCGCAGGAGCTGGTGCCGGGGAAGGTGGGCCTTATTTCAGGCTTGTTTTTTGGGTTCGCTTTCGGCGTCGCCGGCATCGCCTCGGCCCTCCTCGGCGCGCTCGCGGATCGTACCAGCATCGAGCATGTCTTTTATCTTTGTTCGTTTCTCCCGCTGATCGGCTTACTGACCGCGTTCCTGCCCAACATGAGGCGCAAGATGTAGGGTCGTGAGACTTGCGCCTCGAAACCCGCGCGTGATATCGTCGACTTGTGAGCACTCTGCAGGAGATAAAGAGCGCAATCGCCAACCTGTCCCCACGAGAGCGCGCCTTGCTGGCCGCCGAGCTTTGCGCCACCGACTCGCAGCCTAACGCCGATGAATTAGAGGCCGCTCTAAAACGCGGCTTGCGCGACGTAGAAACAGGCCGAGTGCGCGAAATCGGCGATCTGCCAGCAACGTTAGGCGAATGGACTTCAAAGTCCTGATCACCGACGCCGCGGTCACAGATCTCCGAGAGATTGTAGAGTTTGTCGCAGAAGATGATCGCGCCGCAGCGAAAAAACTGGGCGAAAAACTCGTCGCGGCAGGGTTGAGCCTGACAAGGATGCCGGAGCGCTTTCCTTATCATGACAAGGCGCGCTCGATTCACAAGAATGAGCCTCCCGCCGTACTTGATTTTTTACCAACGTGATCCTCAAGCAGGAGCTGTCTATATCCTGCATTTTTGGCACGGAGCCCGGCGGTCGCCGCCGTTCCGGAGTTAATTCGCCGCGCTACACCCCGCGCGCGGTCGGCGTCCAGATGAACTTGTGCATCTGAAGTTGAAACCGCACCGGCAGCTTGTCGGCCAGGATCCATTCGACAATCTCGCGCGGATTGATCCGACCGAAAATCGGCGAAAAGAGGACGGCGCGGCAACGTGCAGCCAGCCGGTGTTCCTGAACCTGCGCGCGTGACCATTCGTAATCTTCGCGCGAGCCGATGACGAATTTCACTTCGTCGTTAGGCGTGAGGTGTTCGAGGTTGGAGAACAAATTCCGCGCCACCTCACCGCTGCCGGGCGTTTTCAGATCCATGATCCGGTGGACCCGCGGATCGACATTCGCAATCTCGTGGGCACCGCTCGTTTCGAGGAGCACCTGCCGGCCGGCATCGGCCAGCAGCGTCATCAGCGGGAGGACGTTTTTCTGCAGGAGCGGCTCACCCCCGGTGATCTCGACCAGCGGACAATCGTAGGCCAGCACGGCGTCGACGATCTCGCCTAACGTCTGCTTCTTGCCCTCGTAGAAGGCGTATTCGGTGTCGCAATAGGTGCAGCGCAAATCGCAGAAGGTCAGCCTGACGAAAACACACGGCAGACCCGCCCAGGTGCTCTCGCCCTGCACCGAGAAATAGATCTCGTTGATGGTCAGCTTCTTTTCGCGGTCGGACATCGGGCGCAATCTATCATCGAAGCGCAAGAGTTGTAGCCGGGGGAGGTGACCCCGGCGGGCCAGGCGCGGTCAGATCTTCCGGTCCGGGGTCACCGCCCCCGGCTACAACATCAGCGCCAGAGCCAGATCAGGCGGGCGGCGAAGAAAAGCATGACGCATGCACTGACCGCCTGCGTCCCCACCTGCCAGGCCGGACGGGAAAAGATGCGGGCGCCGAGTTTGAGAGCAGTGCAGAGCACGATGGTCCAGGCGATGGCACCGGAGACGACCGATGCCGCCAGGGTGAGGGAGTTGAGGAAAGTGACGTGGCCCTGCGCCGCCCCCTGCCCGCCGACAACGGCGAACCAAAAGCCGATATTCCAGGGACTCGTTAGGGCAAGAATCAGACCAAGGAAGTAACCGCGCCGGGCGGAACGCGGCAGGGCGGCAGCTTCTCCATGCCCGTAAGCCGCCCGCCAGGCGCCGCGGGCGAAGTTGAAGGCCAGAAAGAGCAGAAGGCAAAAGCTGACCACGCCGAGGGCGAGATGCAGCCGCGGACTCGCGAGGAGAGCGCCGGCGCCCGCCGCCACCCCAAGCGCCCAGAGGAAATCGCCGGTGCAGGCGCCCAGTCCCAATTGCCAGGCCGGCCAGAATCCCCCGCCCTGCGCCCGCGGCAGGAGGACGCGCCGGATCATCTCCGCGTTGATCGGGCCGGGGGGCCAGGCGACCGACCAGCCGAGGATCAGCCCGTTTACGATTGTCGCGCTCGCCACCTGCATCGTCGTGAGGCGAACTCTAGAAGTCGCACATCGACTTCGCCTCGGCGTAGCTCGACCGCACCCTTATCAGACTGGCCAGATACCGGTCGACGGCCGGGACGTCAGCGATCCGGGTCAGGTTGGCCGGAGCGTAGAGCCGAGAGAAAATCGCCCGAACGATCTTGGCCCGCGGCACGCTCTTCTCACCGTAGCCAAAGGGAACATTACTCGACCAAAAACGGACGTAATCGAGCCCGGCCTTTTTTTCCGTGCCGAGATAAATGACCGAGTGTCCGTGTTCTTCGCGCCCGACCTCCGGCGACCAGAAGATCTTCATGAAATCGCCCGGTTCAGCCTCGGCAAAATCGTCAAAGTTTCGCCCAATCCCGAGCTCGGTGAAGAGACGCGCCGTACCTGGTCCATTGGCATTCCAGCGTCCCCAGATGCCACGGCCATCCGGTTGCCCGCGAATCATGAGCGCATCGAGCGTTTCGTAATCGAGCTGGAGATCGCCGCGATTGCGCAGGGCCTCGATCGTTTTCATGAAGACGAGATAAGTCGCGCCCGAGCAGTAGCTCGGCGAAGCCGAATCCGGCAGGACAAAAAACTTGCCGGATTCGAAGTGGGCGGCCGATTGTAACCGAATCGTCGCGGTTCGCGAGGCGGAGTATTTTCCGCCTACCGGCATGGCTTTCACCTGCTCGAGGATGACCTCATTGAGCGGGCTCAACGCCAACTGCGCGAGCGAGTCGTGTGTAGTCCAGCCGATCAGCAGCAGGAGAAGGAAGGCGAAACGCACGCGAACTTAATAGAAGGCATTGCCGCCCGCGGCAACCTTTGCGGCGGTGAGCTTGGCATTGGCGCGAGAGTATGTTAACGACCAGAAGCATGCTGCGTTTCACGAAGATGAACGGTGCGGGCAATGATTTCGTCTTGCTCGACAACCGCGCGGGCGATCTGGCGCTGTCCCGCGCACAGATCACCCGCCTCTGCGATCGTCATCGTGGGATCGGCGCGGACGGTGTGCTGGTGCTGGAGCGACCGGGCAATGGCGCGGACTTTCGGATGCGCTACTACAACGCCGACGGCGGTGAAGCCGAGATGTGCGGCAACGGGGCGCGCTGTTTTGCCCGCTTCGCGGCGCAGACGGCGGGGCCCTTGGACCAATTGACTTTCGAGACGCCCGCCGGCGTGATTGGCGCCCAACTCAAGGGCGAGCTGGTCACTCTGCAAATGAGTGAGCCTAACGACATGCGACTGGGGCTCGAAGTCTCGGTCGGCGCGGAGAAGTTGGCGGCCGGCTACGTCGATAGTGGGGTGCCGCATGTGGTCGTGCCGGTGGTGAAAATCGAAGAAGTAGACGTCCGCTCGTTAGGCGCGGCCCTTCGGCATCATTCCCTCTTTGCCCCCCGCGGGGCGAACGCCAATTTCAGCGAACAGCGCGGTCCGCGCCAGATCGCGATTCGCACCTACGAGCGGGGAGTCGAGGATGAGACTCTGGCTTGCGGCACGGGGGTGGTGGCGAGCGCGGTTCTTTTTGCCGCGAACCAGAATGTCTCCGGCCCGATCGAAGTCCTCGTCCGCGGCGGCGACACTTTGCAGGTCGACTTCACCCGCAGCGGCGATCGCTTCCGCGATGTGACCCTGACCGGGCCGGCCGATTTCGTCTTCGACGGCACGATCGAGATTTGATATGGCTCCGGTGCTTTGCCTTCCCTAACGATGTTCCGCGGTACCTACACCGCGCTGGTCACGCCCTTTCGCGACGACGAGATCGACGTCGCGGCGTTTGAGCGCCTGATCGAAGCCCAGATCGCTGGTGGGGTCAGCGGGATCGTTCCAATTGGGACGACCGGCGAATCGCCTACCCTGAGCTGCGGCGAACGTCACCATATTGTCGAGCTGGCGGTCAATGGGGCTCGCGGCCGTTGTCAGGTTATCGCCGGCACCGGCTCGAATTCGACCCGCGACGCGATCGTCCATACCCAGGAAGCGGAGGAGATCGGCGTGGACGGGGCGTTGTTGGTCGCGCCCTATTACAACAAGCCGAGCCAGGAAGGCCTCTTCCGGCACTTCGCCGAGATCGCCGGGTGCACCGCCCTCAAGCTGATGCTCTACAACATCCCGGGCCGGTGCGCGGTCGACATCAGCGCAGATACGGTCGTGAGGCTGGCTAAAGAATGTCCCAATATCGTTTCGATCAAGGAAGCGAGCGGAAGCGTCGACCGGGTGAGCGAGCTGGTTCGGCGCCTGCCGGAAAATTTCACGGTGCTGAGCGGGGATGATTCACTCACCCTCCCATTTCTCTCGGTCGGGGCGGTGGGAGTGGTCAGCGTGGCTTCCAATTTGTTCCCGCGAGAGGTGTCGCAACTTGTTAGTCTCTTTCTCGAAGGGAAGGCGGAGGAAGCGTGCCGGTTGCATCGGAAATTCTTCGCGCTTTTCAAAGACATTTTCCTCGAGCCAAACCCGGTCCCGGCCAAGACCATCCTTTCCTGGCGCGGGGAGATGACGGCCGAATGCCGGTTGCCGCTGGTCGAGATGGGCTCGGCCAATCTGGAGCGCTTGCGGCAAACGGTGGAGGCACTGGAGCGGACGAACTGATGAGCGCTCCGCTCCGCGTCCTGCTCGTCGGCGCCGAGGGCCGGATGGGCCGGGCCGTCGCCGCGGCCGCCACGGAGGATTCCAGCCTCACGATCGTGGCCGGGCTGGAGCGCGGCGACTCTCTCCTCTCAGCGCTCGAAGACTGCGACGTCGTCATCGATTTCAGCACGGCCGATGCAACCGAGGAGGTCTGCCGCCTTTGTGCCGGGCAGGGTAAACCGCTCGTCCTCGGGACCACGGGCCACAACGCCGCGCAGCAGGCTGCGGTGAGCACGGCAGCCGAGAAGGTCGCGCTCGTTTTTGCGGCCAACTTCAGTATCGGAGTAAATGTTCTCTTCGATCTGACCAAACGCGCCGCGGCTTTGTTAGGCACGGACTTTGATCTCGACGTGGTGGAGTTGCATCACCGCACGAAAAAAGATGCACCGAGCGGAACGGCCAGGCGATTGCTCGAGATTCTGCAGGAAGAACGAGGCGAGAATCAGGTCACGGCGCAGTCGATCCGGGCGGGCGATATCGTGGGCGAGCATACGGTGATCTTTTCCGGACCCGGAGAACGCCTGGAATTGACCCATCGGGCCGGGAGCCGCACGACCTTCGCCGTCGGAGCCCTGCGCGCGGCGCGCTGGGTGGTCGGGCAACCGGCCGGTCTCTACCGGATGGAAAATGTGCTCGGATTGTAGGGCGCGCGCTCCGTCTGCCCAGTTTGCCCCGCGGCGGGAGGTCGATCCTGGGCAACCGGAGCGGTCGCCCTACAATCTCTTTGAATTGGTTTTCTCCGCATGAGAGCAGGCATCGCGCTAGGCGCCAACCTCGGGGACCGGCGGCGCTGCCTAACGACTGCGCGCGCCAGCCTCTTCGCCCTGCCGCAGGTGACTCCGCCGCTACTCTCCTCCTCGCTCTACGAAACCGAACCGGTCGATTGCGAGCCGGGCGCGGAACCGTTTCTCAACGCCGTGGTCGAGATCGGCTATGCAGGTTCCTCTCACCAGCTGCTCGGGGAACTGCGGAAAATCGAGGCGACCCTCGGCCGTCCGCTCGACCATGCGCGCAACCGCTCGCGCCCAATCGACCTCGATTTGCTTTATCATGGCTCGCGCGCTCTCGACGACGCCGATCTTCAATTGCCCCATCCGCGCCTCCACCTGCGCGGATTCGTGCTCCAGCCGCTGGCGGAGGTACGGCCCGATCTCGTCCTCCCGGACCAGACCCAGACAGTTCGGGCGCTGGCGGATGGATTGGCCCGCCGGCGACTGGTGGTGCAGTCGGCACGACAGTGGTAGACTCTTCAAACATGGACGATTTTCGCGCACGCAAAGGTCGCGGCGAACGCATCACCGCCCTGACCGCTTACGATTATCCGACCGCCCGGCTGTTGGACGAGAGCGGGATCGACATCATTCTCGTTGGGGATTCGTTAGGCATGGTCGTGCTCGGTTACGAGGATACGACCGAGGTGACCTTCGAGGAAATGTTGCACCACACCCGGGCGGCGGCGCGCGGGGTGAAGCGCGCGCTCCTCGTGGCCGATCTTCCCATCGATACTTACGACACGCCGGAGCACGCGGTGCGGAACGCACGCCGGCTCGTGGCCGAAGGCGCCCAGGCGGTGAAACTGGAAGGCGGTGCCGACCTGGCCCCGCAAATCAAGGCGATCACGTCGCGCGGGATTCCGCTCATGGCGCATATCGGCATGCTGCCGCAGAGCGTGCGTGAAGAAGGCGGCTACAAGGTGAAAGGACGAAGCCCGGTGGAGGCCGAGCGTCTCCTGGCCGACGCGCGCGCGGTCGAGGAGGCCGGTGCTTTTTCGGTCGTGCTCGAGCTGGTCGCTGCCGACGCCGCACGGCAAATCACGGAAGCGATCAGGATCCCGACCATCGGAATTGGGTCGGGCGAGCATTGCGACGGCCAAATCCTGGTGACGCATGACTTAATCGGATTGTATCCCTGGTTCACACCCAAATTCGTTTCCCCCGTGGTCCAGGTGGCCGACGAGATCCGGCGTGCGGCGCGCATTTTCATCGATCAGACCAATGGCAAGATTGGTTAG
>JALYOR010000223.1 GCA_030856765.1 Verrucomicrobiota bacterium
CATCAGTTCGCAACAGATCAACGGCGACACCTACTATAGTTGGACTGTCATTCCCTCCATCACCCAGACGAGCGGCGACCTCGAGGCCATCCACACCTACACCCGGGTCGCGCAGGACTCGATCGTCGTGAATCCGACCTGGCAACAGATCGAAAACGAGGCCCAGAACCGCGGGGCGCAAGCCAACACCGCCGCCATGACCCGCGCCCACGAGCAGCGGATGGAAGGCATCAAGCGTTTCGGCGAAGCCAACACCGCCCGCTTCAACCAGCGCATGGCCGATATGGACCGCAACAAAGCCGCCTTCGACGCCCGCATGTCCTCGATGGACCGCCAGCAAGAAATCACCGTCGACACCATCCGCGGGGTCTCAAAATACTCGGACCCGAGCACCGGCGAACGAGTCAAAATCGAAGACGGCTACAACCACAACTACCGCAGCAACCAGGACCCGACCATCTACTACAGCACCGATACCCCCATCGAAGCCAACCAGCTCGATTGGCAAGAGCTAAAGAAGGTTGAGCTGAAGGACTATTGAGAAAAGTTGGTTCCTCCAATAGCGGATGCTGGAAGCGCACCGTCGACTTAAAAGGCGGACTGAGTTTCGGCTTCGCGTTGAGAAAATATCAGAAGATGCGACGTCCGAACCTCGGTCGCTGCGCCGAGAAAGACCCGCATCCGTTCCAGTTCCGCGGTGAGTTCGGGTTTAAAATTCCGATCGCGCGGCGGGTGCCCGGCGATGTAGCCAAGCTCCGACTTTAGCCTGCCATCCTTGACCGCAAGATTGCCCCAGCCGATGACCCGATCGCGCCAGAGCAACGGGAGCGCGTAGTAACCGAGCTTCCGTTTCGGAACCGGGGTGTAGGCTTCGAATCGGTAGGCCCAGCCCCAAAGCAGCTCGAAGCGGGTGCGATCGTGCACCACTGGCTCGAAAGGTGCAGCAACCTTACCGTCTCCGGCAGGCGCGCTTCCCCAGGGCTTTCTTCGTTAGGCCAATACCAGTGCACTCCGTCAATCCGCACCTGCGCCAGTCGTTCCCGCGCCCGCTGCAGTGCCCCGGCGATTTCCGAAGCCCATTGCGGCACGGCAGAGCGCAACCGCCGCACGTATTGCGAGAGACTGGTGGAGGGCAACGGCGCATAAAGATTCACGGCCACGTCAATCAGCGCATCGAGTCGAGCCCGGCGCTCCGTTTCATCCAAGGGCGCCGCTTCATGCCGATGAATACGATAGAGCCGGATGCCTTTCTCGCGCCGTGCGATCCGCAGGAGGCCGGCGTAATGGAGCGCATCGAGCATCTGCGTCGTAGCGTGCGAAGAGCCGCCCCAGTAATTCTTCACCCGGCCATGGTCGAAATGTTCTTCCACCTCGCGCGGATGCACCGTGCCCCGCCCGGCCACGAACTCGAGGAGTAACTGGGCCTTCTTGCGCTCCGCACCCGTCCACGGCGGATTACCTACCGTGGGCAGGCGCAGGTCCGGCCGCGGGTGCATCAAAACCTGCACCGCCCGCGTGACGTAGCCGTAGTTGATGAAGAAGTCCTCTTCGATGCCGAGCGCTGGATAGCGTCGTTCCAGATCACCGGCACGATAGCCTTGCACCCGGTGACGCAGAACCAGGTCCTGAGCCCGCGCCGGCGCACGAATCGGATCGGCTTGGACGAATCCCATGCGCGCAATCGCCCGGCGCAGCGTGGTCGGGGGAAAGAGCGAACGACTCACCGCAAACCGCCGCAAATCATCGAGAGTGAGAGACGAGGTCGAGCGAATCAGGCTGGTTTCCTTCCCCCGTCATCCTTCTCCATCTGGCAGCTGAGGAAAATCAGAAGCTGCGCAATTCCTCGAGAGACTGCAGACCGCGCGGCGGGCCGAGGACCTCGCGCAGGATGATCGCCTGCCGAATGCTGCCACGGGTGCGAAGCATCGCGCCTAACGGAGTCCGGCTGACCACGCGAGGGGGCGCCGGTTTGCGAAGGGCAGGAATCGCCGCCGGTAGCGGCGGAAGCGATACGGGCGTGAGCGGGGGCGACTCTTCGAAGGCAGGCGGCGGCCCGGCTTCGAATACGACAGGTGCTGGAACCGGAGCGGCGGGTTGGGGCGGCGACCTCCTGTCGTCGGGGGTGGAGACCAGCGGCGGCAACGGCTGTGCCCAGCCGCGTTTCACCCGGCGCGGACGAGCTGACGGTGCGCTCTGCGGTGGCGGTGGTGTTGGCGGCGGGACCTCACTCCGCGGGCGAACGGGAGGAGGCGGCGCCGAGCCAGGAGGCGCGCCCAAGGCCTCCAGAAAACGCCGGACTCGCTCTTCCTCACTCTGCGGCGGCGGGCGACGCTCGGGTGGCGTGGATTCGTTAGGATGCGATGGCGGTTTTTCTTCTTCCGTCCCGCCCGAGGCCCGGCTCGTCAGCCACTTGAAAGCAAGGGCGAGCCCGGCCAGGA
>JALYOR010000016.1 GCA_030856765.1 Verrucomicrobiota bacterium
CTGACCTCGTGACGCGACTCGCCCCACCAGATTGAGGAGCGGCGCGCAAAGTTCGCTCGCTCTCGCCAAAGGGAGATTCCGTGCATCACGGAAGGTTGCGGGATCGATTGGCGAGGAACGCATCGACCCTATTTTGGCGAATAAATTGCCGGGCGCACGGCAACAATCTATTCTGGGTCAATGTCTTTCGCCGACCGAGAACTGCTGGGGCCCCGGGCAGGTCTCTGGTTCGTGACAGCGATTGGCTTGCTCGTCTGCGCAGCGATCGGTATCACGGTGGCGTCCAACGCCGTTAACACGGTGATTGTCATCGCCACTATCGCACTTGGGCTAGCTTGGGTCACGCTGGCGAAGAATCGATGGTGGTTGCTCGTGCCTGCGGCGGGCACCCTTGGAGGATATTTTTGGTTTGGCTTCAAACTTTATCCGCATGAGGTGGCGCTGGCCGGCGCTTTCCTCCCCCTCTGCATGGCGCTCGCCATTAGACGGGGCGTCACAGTCGAGAATCGACCGCCTTTCCCAACCGTCCTTTACCTTCTCAGCTTCTATCTTCTAGCCCACTGGTTGGGGAGTAACATCTACAACAAGCTGGACAGTGGGGGCGGCTTCGGGAACGTGACCCGCGCCTATTTTAATGCCTACTGGGTCATCTTCTTTCTCATCGCTTTCTGGCGCTACGGTTGGACGAAGTTCATCCCGGCCGCACTCATGCTTAGCTATTTGGCCGCCGGAGCCCGAGTTATCATTGGGTTGCTCACATATTTCACCAACGCCTTCGCCTATATTCCGGTGGTCAACTACGTCCTGCCAGGGTCCACGCACGATCGGGGAGCCGATCTTCGCTTCTCAGGTCTCTCCGTTGCTACCTTGGCTGCCTGCTATTTCCTAATTCACAAAGGCTTTCTACGAAAGTCGTTTCACTTCCTGGTCTTCCTTTTTGGTTCTGGGGCGCTGCTCTTTGGTTCCGGTCGCACAGTGCTGGTCCTGGTCTGCATCATTCCCCTCTCCGCCGCTCTCCTCTATCGGAAGATTATTCCACTGCTTTTCTCCACCCTCGCCCTGGTCGTTGTCATAGTGTTCTTAAATGTCCGACCTTCTGTGCTTGATCACGTGGCGCCTCGCGTCCAGCGCTCTGTCTCCATCCTCCTCCTCGATCCCGCCCAAGCCGATAAATATGGACTTGCCGGCTCAAGCGATGAGTGGCACGCCAACCTGCGCGCCCTCGGTTTCAAGAAGTGGACGGACTCATGGCATAGCTTTCTCTTCGGCACGGGGATTCGTCCCTATGACAACGCGATTCGCGAGACTGTTATTGGATCGACCACCAACGAGGATTACCAAGAGTCATCGGCCAAAGTCGGCGCCTACGAATCAGGCTGGTGGACCGTGATTGCGGTGACGGGACTCGTCGGCCTCATCTTTTACCTCACTGTCTTGCTCTATCTGCTGCGCCGACTACTTCCCATTCTGCTTCGGGAAAAGATCCGCGATCACCAGCATGCTTTCGCCTTCATGAGCGTTTTCGGGATCGTAATCTGGCTTGGCCTAGGTTGGACCAATGGCGGATTCCCTAGCACAGAGATCATGTTCGGTTTCCTCGCGGTCCTCGCCATCGATGACGAAAAACAGACAAGGCGACTGCTACCTTCTTCCGATTCGCCCGCTCCAATTAATGTTCTCAGCGCCAGACGCGTCGTCCCAGCTGGCCGATGAAGCCGGTAAAGGCGGGGCAGACCGTTTTCTTCGAACCCTGGAGCTTGGGCGATGTCATGATCGCCGCCGCTGCCTGGCGCGAACGGTCGGAAGGCGCGGCCATCGCGTGCCATTCGATGTGGCATCCTCTACTGCGCTCCGCGCTGATCGAAACCCAGAGCGTCAATTTGATTGCGGTTGATCTCCCCTACACCACGCGCCGACGCGGCAATCCGTTCGACACCGGCCATGACGCGCCGATTGAATGCAACGATGAGGTCGGCCAAGTCCTCAGTATTCGCGGCGATCTGCGCGATCTGGCTGCGGCCAGGAAAATCTTTCCGCGCGCGCAAACCCGCATGAACGGCTGGGTCCGATTCTTGGGCCGAAAATCGTCCGTGGTCAACCTTCCCTTTTCGTTAGGCTGGATGCCCGTGCAAAACCGCTATCGCTCGTGGGCGGATTTGGCTGGCGTTCCCTACCAGTCGATCGAGGCAACCTATCAACGGTTGCAATCGGAGGCTCCGCAAAATGGCCAGGTCGCAATTCACGTAGGAGCGCAATGGCGCTCGAAGCAATACCCGGATGTGGTGCCATTGCGCGATGCGTTGCGGGACGTCGGCCGAACGGTGAAAATCCTCGCTGGCCCGAGCGATCCGCTGCCAGCGGGGTTGGATGAAAAGGACGTGACACGGGCAAAAGACGCGCAACTTATCGAGGAGTTTCGCTCCGCTGGACAGGTGATCACGAACGATTCCGGTCCGATGCACGTGGCGGCTTTCCTTGGTTGCCCCACCCTGGTGCTCGTCCGCACATCACCGATCGAAGAATGGGCTCCGCCAGGCGTCACGATCGTGCGATCGCCGGAAACACCCAGAGGTTACCGCCCGGATCGACAATACATGTCCGATGGCGTCCTCACAGGCTGGCCCGCGGTCGTTGAAACACTTAGCTTCTGCCAGAATCCTAAGTGAAAGCGCTCCTCGCCCATCTCCACGCGCCCATTTATAATTCCCGTTTGCGAGTTCTCACCGAACTGATTCTTCCCCATCTGCGCGGCGGAGATCAGGTCTTGGACGTTGGGTGTGGCGGAGGTGCACTGGCAGCCCGGCTGCAATCCGAGGCGGCGAAACTGAGCGTCGCGGTAGATGTGAGCGGGCTCGAGCGCTTTCCCCGCGGTGGCGAACCGATCCAAGTTCACGGTTACGAGGGTGGGCGCTTTCCTTTTCCCGATCAGAGCTTTGACGCGGTCGTGGTCGCTGATGTCCTGCACCACGAGGAACAACCGGATGTCCTTTTGCGCGAGTGCGTTCGCGTCAGTCGTCGCACTCTCATCATCAAAGACCATCAGCTCTGCGGGCCGCTGGCTAAGGCACGCGTCAGTTTGATCGATTGGGCCGCCAATGCGCCCTACGGAGTGAAGTGCCTTTACCGATACCACCGGCCTCAGGAATGGGATGCAATTCTTCGCGATCTCCAGCTGGACGCCGACCCCGTGTATCGGTCGATCGATCTCTATCCCGCGGGCGTTAACTTCCTTTTCGGAGGCCAGCTACAATACCTCGCGGTCTGTCAGATCCCAAAAACTCAGACGGTTGCCGCGTAGAGGACACCGAGCGCCAAGGCTCCTGCGATGTAGCTGGTGCGATCGGTCAGAGCGAAGACGACGGGATCTTGAGGCACTTCGCCGCGGTTGGCTTTGAACCAGAGACGCGTGATCCAGTAGAGAAAGAGTGGGCAGAGCAGGAGCAGAACGGTCGGATGGCGATAGAGCAAACGGACCTCCGGGCTCATGACGTAGAGGACCAACACGAGGAC
>JALYOR010000131.1 GCA_030856765.1 Verrucomicrobiota bacterium
CGGCTCTGTCACCGCCCTTCTGTGGATGACGGCTTTAGTGTTTTTTCTTAGCCGTTGCTTTTTTCTTAGTCGCCATCTTTTTCTTAGCGGGTGCCTTTTTCTTGGCGGCAGCCTTTTTTTTCTTTGCTGGCATAGGGAATCCCCCCTTTCAATCCGCAGAAGCGGTCTGTGAACAGTATGTGAATAACTTCACTTTCATCGTGTCACTAGTCGTCATGTTTTTTTTGTCAAACAATTTTCGCGCGTGACTAAAATTATTTTAAGCAATGTGCGCGCCAGCTCCGTTTTTTTTCCACGCGAAAGTTTTTTCGGCGCGCCACCGTTTGAAAAAATTTGCAGCTCGTTCTCGTCGGAATCCATTCCAACATCCGATCGACTGACGTCGTTAGCCACCATCAGGTCGCAATTTTTCTCCACCAGCTTGCGCTCTGCGTTCTCCGTCAGCGCGTGGGTTTCAGCGGCGAAGCCGACCACCAAACAACGATGCGGAAGACTCGTTAGGCTCGTGAGCAAGTCGCGGGTTGGCTCGAGCGCGAGCGAAAACGCCCCGCGCTGCTTCGGCAATTTCTGGGGCGCGTATTGCGCCGGCCGATAATCGCAGACCGCCGCGCACATCACGAAAACATCGCAGTCCGCGAACCGCGCCGAGGCCGCAGCGAACATCTCCTCTCCCGTTGTGACGTGCACCACCTCGGCCTCCTCCGGCGCAGCGAGTGCGACCGGCCCGGAGATGAGCGTGACGTCGTGCTTTAACTCCAGCGCCGCCGCCGCGATCGCGTAGCCCATCTTGCCGGACGAGCGATTGCTCAGGTATCGAACGGGATCGATCGGCTCGCGCGTCGGTCCGGCCGTGATGACGAACTTCACGCGATCAGATTCTCGTCGCGTGCGAGCAGGAACTCGGCGCGAAAGGCGATCTCATCCACTTTCCACAACCGCCCGATGCCTTCGTAGCCGCAGGCGAGCATGCCTTCTTCCGGTCCGACGAACTCGACCCCGCGTGCGCCTAACGTGGCCACGTTTTCCTTTGTCGCCGGATGGTCCCACATCTTTCCATTCATGGCCGGGGCGAGTAATATCGGCGCGCGAGTTGCGAGGGCGATGGCGGCGAGCGGATGACCGGCGAGGCCGTGCGCGAGTTCCGCGATGATATTGGCGGTGGCGGGCGCAATCAGAAGCAGGTCGGCGCGGTTGGCCAGCGCGATGTGGCCGGGATGCCAATTTTCCTTTTCGTCGTAAAAGCTGGTCGTGACCGGATTCTTTGAAAGCGTCTGCAAAGTAAGCGGGGTGATGAACTCGGTCGCGTCCCTGGTCATCACGACCGAGACGTGGTGGCCTTGCTTGACCAGCAGGCTGGCGAGCTCGGCGGCTTTGTAGGCGGCGATCGAACCCGTCACCCCGAGAACCACGGAACGTTGTTTTGATTTCATCGTCAGGCTTTTTCGGTCATGATCAGCCGACTGCTCAGGTAACGTTCCGCGCCCATGATCTGGCGAAACTTGAGCAGGTCTTCTTCCATCGACCGGCTGATAATGGTGTAACGGTAATCGCGCCAGAGCTCCATCTCCCGCGCGGCAGTTTTCAAGCGCACCTCGATTTGCGCTTTCGTTTCCGTGCCGCGTTTGGTCAGACGGCGGCGCAACTCTTTGAGATCGGGCGGCATGATGAAGACATCGGCCAGCGCCTGGCAGACGAACCGATCGTCGTAGGCACGAATGGCGGCCGCGCCCTGAATGTCGATATCGATCAGGACATCGACGCCCTTCTGCAAATTGCTTACGATCGGGTCGCGAAGGGTGCCGTAGAATTTACCATGCACATTGGCGTGTTCGAGAAAATCGCCGGCCGTGACGCGCGCCAGGAAATCGGACTCGGAGATGAAGTGATAATCCTCACCGTCGATTTCGCCGGTCCGGGGCACCCGCGTGGTGCAGGAAACCGAGTAGACGAAGTCGCGCGTCTGGCGGAGCGCATCGCAGAGCGTCGTTTTCCCCGCCCCGGACGGAGCGGAGACGACGAAGAGAATGCCGTAGCGATTGAATTCCTTATTCAAGGTTCTGGATCTGCTCGCGAATCTTTTCCACTTCCGCCTTGCAGGCCACGACGAGACGCGAAATCTCCGCGTCGCCCGCTTTTGCGCCTAACGTATTCAGCTCCCGGGAGATTTCCTGGGTGATAAACTCGAGGGTGCGCCCGACCGGTTCGTTTTTGCGCAGGTGGTGGGCGAATTGGGCGAGGTGGCTCTCCAGCCGGGTCAGCTCCTCCGAAACGTCGGAGCGATCGGCAAAGAAGGCGACTTCCTTGAGCAGGCGTTCGTCGTTAGGCTGAAGTTCCAGGCCGGCTTTGTGAATTCGGTCGAGGAGGGTGGCCCGATACTTTTCCGCGACGGCGGGGTGGTTTTTTCTGATCTCCTTGAGCGATTGGCGCACGACCTTGAGGCGGCCGATCAAATCTTTCGCGAGATGTTTCCCCTCCCGCGCCCGCATTTTGATCAGCTCGTCCAGCGCACTGCTCAACGCTTCCTCCAGGGCAGGCCAGGCATCGTTAGGCTGGATTCCGTCTTCACTGAAACGCATCACGCCGGGCGCCTGCAGGATCATCCCGATCGTGATCTCGCCCGTCACGCCCAGATCTTTCTGCAGCGTGCGCATCCCATCGTGATAGGAACGAGCCAGGCTGCTGTCGAGCGCGAGGGTGCGCGAACTCTGGGCGCTCGGATCGTAGGCCACGACCACGTTGGTGCGACCGCGGGCCAGGCGCTCGCCCACCACCTGTCGGACGCGCGGTTCGAGCGCGGCCAGCTCGCGCGGCAGGTTGATCACGATGTCGCTCTGTTTCCGGTTCACGGAGTTGACTTCGACGCTGATTTTCGCGCCGCCGCGGTCGCTCTCGCCGCGTCCGTAACCGGTCATGCTTCTCATCGCGCTGCAGCTTCGAAAGTTTCCCACCGAATAACAATCAGAAAGACGCGCCAGTTCACGGCGCCGCGGCGGCGCCCTGGCCGTAGGTCGGGTCGCGTTTCGGAAGATTTCGACGGTAGCGTTCAAGATCGGCCTCCAGGAGCGCGGCGATCGAAGCTTGTCCTTGGGCTTGCGCTCGTTCAGCGCCTTCGGCGGCGGCTTTGGTTGCGGGGGAAAACTTACCGGTCTCAGCGAAAGCGGCCGCGAGGACGCGGAAGACCATCAGGTTCTTCTCCGCGGCCACCCGAAAGGCCTGGCGAGCCAGGGCGAGTCCGCCGGCGCCATCGCGTACCGCATCCTCGGGAGCAGTGGAAAGAATCCAGGCGAGACTGATCTGAGTGCCGAGCTTGTCGGGTTGCAGGCGCAAAGTTTCACGCCATTCGGCCACTGCTTCGGGGATGCGGTCTGCCTGGAGCAGGGCGACACCGAGATTGTTGTGCATCTCGGCGTGGTCGGGCTGGATCTTGAGCGCGGTTTGCCATTCCGCAATGGCCGCGGCGCGGTCTCCTTTTTTCAGCAGGGCGATGGCGAGATTGTTGTGAGCATCCACGTGCTGGGGATCGAGGCGGAGGGTCTCGTGGAATTCGGCGATGGCTGCGTCCGGTTGCTGACCGCGCTGCAAAGCGATGGCGAGATTGTAGTGGGCGGCGATATTTTTCTGATTCGCGGAGATCGCATCGCGGAAACATCGGATCGCGGCTTTTGGATCGTTTTGTTCGAGATAAGCGTTGCCCAAACTGTAGGCGGCGTCGGAATCTCCCGGCCGAATCCGCAACGCGGTGCGGAATTCCGC
>JALYOR010000247.1 GCA_030856765.1 Verrucomicrobiota bacterium
CGAGGAAAAGTTCGATCCCACCATTTGCTGGACCGGCTTGGTCAATATTTTCGACGTGGTCAATCATCCGACCGCCGGGTGCTGTTTTGCCTGGACCTATCGGGAAGGCGGCGAGATGAAATCCGAAGCCGTCTTGAACACTCCGCCGGTCGATTCGCCAGCCGCCGCCGTTCGGGCGGTTTTCGCGGTGAGAACCGCTTCGCCTTCCCGTTAAGTCTCCGGGCAACGGCTCTGTCTCACCCTGCGGACAGGTCGGAGGTCGGTATTCCAGGTTGTTGCCCGCGGGGGCTTCGGCTTAAATGGCGCTCGCATCAGTCGCAACCAGGAGAACGACGGATCCCGTTGGAAGCGGCTTCTTTTCGATCGCCCCCCCGAGCTCGTCTTCATTTTCGTCGGGGTCTACGCGGCCTTCGTCCTCAATGCCTACAGATTCGACAGGAGGAAAACCATCGGCGGACGCGCTTGCTCAGTTATTTGCTGCAACAAACCGAGGCAACCGCGAGCAGATGCGGACCACGACGATCGATTACGACCAGCGGATGAAGAAATTCCTCAAGCGCCTCGAAAAAGACGAGATGCCGCCGTTGGAGACGATCAACTGGGCGAGCAGCTATAACGGAAATGTCTTCGGCTGGATCCTCCAAACTGGCGCACTGGAATTTTTCGACATCCATACCGTTGCCCGATTGCGCGAAGTCGACGCCGTCGTCCGCACCGGGTTGGCCATCCTCTCGCATTACGAGAGGCTGAGCGACGAGCTGATCGCACCTATCTCGGGGACCAGGGTCGCTTCCACGATCCGGCGACCCGGCAACTTCGACCCGAGTATGCGTTTTACGCGGAGAGTTGGCACGACGGCTCGGGTTTTCTGCACCCGCTGGGCGATGCTCGCGAGCGCCTCGCGACCCAGCTCCGGGTGGAACAAAACGAAGGGCGCTGATCCTCAGATCGAGTTTGAGCTTGCCTCCGAGCTGGCGACCTCCTCACTCCCCCTCACACGCAGCTCAACCTCGCGCCTAACGAATTCAAACCTATGTTGAACTCACGTCTCGCTTTAGTTGTGGCCGGCTGCATTCTTGGCGGTTCGCTGCCGCCGGGTCCCGAACGGCCGGTGGCACGCTCACCACGGCGCTTCCGCCGCCACGCGCCGCTCGATCTCGTCGGCTGAAGGCTGGGAGTTACGCACCCAACTCTCGGCCGACTCGATTTCCTCCCGACTGACCGCCGCCGCCTGCGGGATCTCTGCCTTTTCCGCTCGGGCCACCAATTTGCGATCCACCTTGAACGGCTTGGCCCGCTTCACGCTAAAGTCCCAATGCCATCCAAAGCGCAGGAGCGAGTAGTACATCGTCTTGGACTCGATTGGTCCCACGCCGCTGCAGCGCATGGCGTTGTAAAACATCCGGTCGCAATCCGCCGGCGGCCGGTTCTTTTGAGTGTAAGCGACGTCGTGCAGCACCGATGCGTTACGATAGCGGCCTTCAAAGGGCCCGCCCATGAATGACCAGAGAGGGCGGGGGATCGAGGCGCCGTCCACTGTTGACCCGGCGGGAGCGAGCCAGACGGCACCATTCGGATCGGTGTAACGCAACTCATTGAGTAACGTCATGCTCCGCCCGTCGGGATTCCATCTGGTTACCGGGCTGCCGGTGAAGTAGCCCCAGGGATACTTCTTGGTGGCCGCTTCGCGCCATGTCTTTGGCTCGCCGCCAGCGCAGCCGAGGAAATTCAGGATCAGGAAAATAGAGAAGAACCTAACGAAATTTGTCATGGGAAAATGCAACGATGCGCCACCTCCGGAGACAACGTTTAGCCATCATGGAGCAACTATCCAATAAAGTCGTGATCGCCACCGGAGTCTCCAACGGCATCGGAGCGGGGTCCTTCTCTGGAGCCAGTTCTTGCCAGTCGGACGGTGGCGGTGGAGAGAGAGAAGTGGATTCATTTCCATTCGCCGTGGTCGTTTTTGATCTCGATGGCACGCTGATCGACACTGCGCCGGACTTGACCGAGGCGCTGAATCACATGCTGCAGCGCCTCGGTCGCTCGCCGCTACCTTCCTCGCAAGTCATCGAGATGGTCGGCCGCGGGATGCGCAATCTCATCGAGCGCGGTTTGGGAGCAACCGGTCCCGTAACGCCGGCATTGATTGACGAAGCGCTCCCGCTATTTCTCGAATTCTACGAAGCGCATATCGCGGATCGCAGCCAGCCGTACGAAGGTGCGGAGACCGCGCTCAACCTCCTGCAAAAACGCGGAGCGCGCCTCGCTCTTTGCTCGAACAAGCCGGAAGCGTTGTCGCGAAAACTGCTCGCCGCTTTTGGATGGAGGGAGCGTTTTGCGAGCGTGGTCGGTGGCGACACCCTCCCGCTACGCAAGCCCGACGCGGCCCCGTTGCGCGAGGCGATTGCCCGTGCAGGTGGTGGTTTGGCCGTCCTGGTCGGCGATTCGATTACTGATATCCAAACGGCGCAAGCGGCGGGTCTGCCCTCTGTCGCGATGAGTTTTGGCTATCGCGATCGTCCGGCCTCGGCGTTAGGCGCCACCGTTTTGCTCGATCGCTTCGATCAGCTCCTGCCGGCCCTGGAAACCCTCGGTGGCGGACCGGTGCGCTGATCCACCTCTCCCGTCGCGCGCTCAGGAAATAGCGGTCTGATGTTTGACGCGAGGGAGCGCAAACGCCGAAAAGTTTCGCTTGCCAAGCGCAGTCGAATTGTTCAATTGAACATATGCGCTACGTTCGACGTCTTTTCGCCTTGTTCGTCCGGGAAAAAACCTGGACCCAGCAACTGGAGCTTCCGTTTCATGTCAGGGCCTGCCGCCGTGGCGCTCTCCTCCATCCGCGTGGCCGCCACCACTAAGTCCGCCCATGGCCGACGAAGAAATCCTGGGCCCGATTCGCGAAGTCCTCGAGCACGCCCGCGAGCGACTCGATTATGCGATCGATCGGCTCAAGTCCACCGAGGAAGTTCGCTGCCTGCGCTGGCGCTGCACCGGTTGCGGTTACCTCAAGCATTTTACCCGTCCCATGCCCGCGGGAGTCGCTGCTCCCTGCCCCAAGTGCCGCAGCCGCATTTTCCTCGCCGCGCCTTGAGGCGCAGCCGCTTTGTTGTCAGGCGTGCGTCGCCTATTCCTCTGGCCGCGCCTCCAGCATCGTCCCGCGGCACTCTGCGTTCCCGCAGTGGCACGCAAAAAGCCGCTCTAGCGCCCTCGTCCGCTTGTCTGCCGGCTCGAGGCGATAGTCGTAAAAAAGTTCCTCCCCCGCCTTGATTCGTTGCAAGGCGTAGATGTAGATCCGGCCGTTGACTTCATCCGTCCGGCAATTCGGCGCGCAGGAGTGATTGATCCAGCGCGCCCCATTTCCACCGACCGCGGCATTGATCACTCTCCCGTCATCGAGCGAGTAAAAGAAGGTGTGATGAGGATCGTCCGGATCGAGCGGAGGCAAATCCTGCGCCTCCTGCCACGAGATCCGCTGCCCAGTATATTCGATGATCCTTTTCCCGCGGCGGATGTCGCGCCGGGCAAACACCCCGCGTCCATGGACGCCCGAGCGCCGGACCGTCACCAAGTCGGCTTTCATGTGGCCAGGCTTTTTTGTTTTCATCAAGGCGAGCGCGATCCATCGATCGGAAAAGCGCCCGAGGCAAACGCGAGCCGGTCCCGGGAGCACAAGCGATCGAGCGGCCGCCCGGCCAGAACCATGGCCTCCCCGACTTTGGTAATTCCTTCTTCTTAATTTCCGACTTTTCCACCACCTTTCCCGGTGCCTTCGCCAGCCCAGCCTATCTCCCACGCCGGTTCGCGTTGGCTTAGTCGTGGCGTGGTTAACATGCTCATCGCCACGATGGCCTTTGCCACCATGAACGTCTTCGTGAAACAGCTCGATCGCATCCCGGCGATGGAGATCGTCTTCTTCCGTTGCCTCGTCTCTGGAATGATCTGCGGCATCGAAATCGGGCGGCGACGCTACGATTGGAAAGGAAACAACCACGCCCTGCTCATCGCGCGTGGCACCTTCGGCACGCTCGCGCTCTTCTGCTTCTTCGTGACTCTGCAGCACATGCACCTCGCCACCGCTGTCACGATCCAATATCTCTCGCCGATCTTCACCGCCTTCATCGGCGTCTTCGTCCTGCACGAAATGGTCCCGGTGCGGCAATGGTTCTTCTACGCGATCGCCTTCGCCGGTGTCTTTACGCTCAAGGGTTTTGACTCGCGCGTCTCCACTTTCTATCTCCTGATCGGTATTCTTTCCGCGATCTCTTCCGGCATGGCTTACAACCTCGTACGACGGCTTCGCGAACGCGAAGAGCCGATCGTCGTCGTGCTCCATTTCCAGCTCGTCGGCATCGTGGCCGGGCTCTTCTTCACCCTCTTCCTGTGGGTGGCGCCGAGACCGTGGGAATGGTTTAGCCTTCTCATGTGCGGGGTCCTGACGCAGGTCGGTCAGATCTGCCTGACCAAATCCCTCCAGTCAGAGCGCATCGCGCAGGTGGCGGTCCTGAACTACATCGGCCTGATCTACGCGTTGATCTTCAGTGTCACACTTTTCGGCGAACGCTACACGCTGCAAAGCGTGCTCGGCATCTCGCTCGTCGTTCTCGGCGTGGTCCTCGCCGTCCTCTTCGGGAAACCCAAACAGCCGGAAGTTATCGAGGAGACCGAAACGGCGGTCGTCTGACTGCGCCTTCCTTGACGTAGGTCTCCGCTTCCCAGACTGGGCTAACGATAAGCGGACGACTTCCGAAAGGGAACATACGGTATCTTGCCCTCCCGGCTCGGCGCATAAACGAACCCGTAGCGATCGTTCTTCACACTCACCGGCTCGAGCAGCAGGCCTTTATATCTCGCCCGCGTGGTGTACTCGCTCAGCACTCGCGCCGTTCCGTTGAAGCCCCAAACTTTAAAGCCCGTCCCCAAGAGTCCGCCATCTGGGAAAGGCTGGTCCAGCCCCGCCATGGCATGGAAGCAATTGAGCGCAATCTGGTCCTTCCGATAAAGGCGATCGTCCGCCCGATACTTGATCGCCCCCTGGTCGAGGAGCTGCTTGCGTCTCACCCCGAGATCGAAGCCCACGTGGCTGATCTCGTACGGCCCCCACATCGCGACTGCGACCTTGAACCTGGCCGCGACCGCGATCGTTTGCTCGAGATTGAAATTCCGGCCCGGCACCAGCGGACAATGATTGAGCTTTGGAAACAGGCGGCTCGCTGGGCCTTCAAAGACGCAGAGCGTTGGGTTGGTTGCAAAGTCGCTCGGCAACCAGCTGATCGTAAACGCTTCAAACGCCCGGTTCTGGTAGCGTTGCTTTTTGAGACCTGCCGTCAGTTGCGATTGCTGATTATCCGCCAGCACGCGGATGACCGAGATAAAGGAATGCGAATATACCGGGTCGTTCCCGCGATTCTCATAGGCAAACGGGATGATGAAATAGCGATCGTGCGTGTTTGGGCCCGGCCCGAGACGATTCGAGACCTTGGCCTTAATTCGATCGACGATTTGCACGTAGAGAGGCTTCTCATAGTGGGAGAAATCGACCTCCTTGATGCCAGCTTGCGCGGCAAGGGGAAAAGCGAGGAAAACGGCGAGAGCACGATACCACTTCACGGCCCACCATTATCACGAGACCCGCCGCTTGGGAAGAGACCGGCGTTTAAGTTTTCCTCAAGATCCTTCGAGCGCGATAAACGTGCCGCCATTGCGCCAGATTGCGGTGAAGACCGACGTTTGCCCGGGCGCCAAATGGACCCAATGCTGCGAGTAGGGATAGGCATCGTTCAGGTGGGGCGTCTGCTTCATCGTGATCAGGTGCCGGCCCGCCGGCACGATGCCGTCGAAGCTGCCGCCATAGTTCAGGACCTTCGCGAGGCGTCCGTCGATGTAGAGACTGACGCTGGAGTAATTCCCGAAGTTGGCTGCCCGCTTGATGACCAGGCGCGTATCCGGCCTCGAATTATAATAAATCGCGTTCCGCGATTCCCTGCCCGCTCCCGCCAAGGCGGAGCTGCTCGCGAGGCCGCAGGAAATCGCCGTGATGAGCAATGCATGTAAGACTTTCATGCCTTCTTAGACAAACGAGCCGTCGGGCCCGCTCAATCATGAAACCTTTTCGGTCATCTCACGAAATCCCCGCCGTTCCCGCGCCTCGCATCTCCGAGGGGAGGCACGAGCCTCGCGGACGGGATTATGGCCCTTGACCGCTTTAAGCGGTCGAAATCACAAAGCACTCCTTTTCCTGACGTTTTGGAACGATTGAACCCTC
>JALYOR010000252.1 GCA_030856765.1 Verrucomicrobiota bacterium
GTGCTGCAATGGGCTTCAACCCCGTCTGGAGGCTGAATGAATGAACCGCACAGGCCGCGGAGGCCGATCGAAGGATCCAAATCCTCCGCGCACTCGGCGGTGAAGATAAAGCTGTCCCGGCTCTGCCGGCGAAAAATCGCGTTAGTCGCGGATCCCGTTTTTCAACTCCCAGACCTTTAGGGCAGCCAGAAGCAGGCTTTTCGTGCGGGTGAGTGTGCCGACGGCCGGGCGCACCGCTTCGCCATCGGTCCCGGGAGCGGTTTTGGCACGGCGTTTGGGAGACTTTGAGCGGTTCTTGGGTCGAGGACGAACGGCGGCTTCGCTCTGCGCCAGGTGCCCGCTTGGATTTAGAGGTGTCATAATTACCACAAAGCAAAAGCAGCTTCCCTGCCAGCTTCCGGGCATGTCTTCCGGGGCACGCGGAAAAGCGCTTGTGCGTCCTCCTTTCTTCGACGAATTCATCGGTTCATGACCGCGGATCGAAAACTGGGTTGTCTGAGCGTTTTCCTCTTTGTTGCGCTCTGTGCCAGCCTCTTGGTCAATTTTTTCCTCGCCATCACCGCCTTCAGCCGCCTGGAAGGCTCCGGCCGAGATGTGGAGTTTCGGCCGCGTTTCAACGAAATGATCGTGGAACGTGGGAGCAAAGGGAGCGGCGCCAAGATCGCGGTCGTCAGCCTGCGCGGATTGATCAGCACGGGCGTGGGCGGGAACGTCGGCGAATCGATGGTCGACGACCTGCGCTGGCAGCTTGAGCAGGCACGGAACGACGAGCAGGTGCGCGCGGTCGTGCTCGAGATTGATTCGCCTGGTGGCGAAGTCACGGCCTCCGACATGATTTACAACGCGGTGGCGAAGACGCGGGCGAAGAAGCCGGTCGTCGTCTACATGGAATCGCTCGCGGCTTCGGGCGGCTACTACGTGGCCTGCGGCGGGAAATATCTCATGGCGAACGAGACCAGCATCACGGGCAGCATCGGCGTCATCATCCAGACCCTGAATTACGAGCAGCTTTTCAACAAAATCGGGCTCGCCTCGGTCGTCTTCAAGAGCGGCAAATTCAAGGACATGCTCAACGGCGCCCGGCCGATCACGCCCGAGGAGCGTGACTATGTGCAGAGCTTTGTCATGAAGACGTACGAGAAGTTTCTCGGCATCGTCGCGAAAGAGCGCAACCTGCCGGCGGACGGCCTCCGCAATGGGGTCGCCGATGGCCGGATTCTTTCCGGTCGCGACGCGCTCGATCACAAGCTGATTGACGGCCTGGGCCAGATCGAAGACGCCTACGCGAAAGCGAGAGAGCTCGGCCATGCTTCCGACGCGAAGATCGTGAAGTACGGCCCGCCTTTCAGCCTCGGGCGGGTTTTCCGAATGCTGACCAAGAGTGGCGACACCAAGATCGAACTCACCCTGCCGGGACAGCTCTCTCCGCGCCTGGAGAGCGGGCGCGCTTATTTCCTGCCCAGCTTTTACGCTCCATAGCGGCGCGGCCGGAAGATGTTCGACAGCCTGCTCAATACCCTGCTGGTTATCGCTGGGGTCTACGTTTATCTGTCGCTTTCCCGCCAGGTGGCGGTGCGGCAGGGCGGCGCGGCAGCGCTGGGCGAACGACAGTTTGGTGCTCCCGAGGCGATTGGAGCGGCTTTACTGGTCGGCTGGTTTGTCTTGAACGTGATGGCGGCGACCAAGCTGCAGCGCACGACCTTCCAGACGAGCGATCTGCTGATCACCGGGGGTTTTTCCCTCGCGGTGGTTGGCATTCTGACCGCGCTCCTCTGGTTGCGCGGCTTCAGTGTTCTGTCGTTAGGCGGATTCTCCCGGCTCGGCTTTGGCCGCATCGTGAGCACGGCGGCGGTCCTCCTCTTCGCCGCGTATCCGCTTCTCTTCGCGGCCGACGGCATCTCGCGCTGGTTTCTCGGGGAAGGGGCTGGGAAACAACAAATCGTCGAGATGTTTACCGGCTCGGAAACGCTGCAGCAGCGCATTCTCATCATCGTGCTCGCGGTCGCGATCGCGCCCTTTGCGGAAGAGTTCATCTTTCGATTTTTCCTCTACGGCGTGCTCAAGCGTTACCTCGGGCGCTGGCCTGGGTTGGTTCTGAACGCGCTCCTCTTTGGAGCCGTCCACGTGCATCTGCCCAGCCTCGGGCCTCTCTTCGTGCTCGGCGGCTGTTTTACTCTCGCCTATGAATGGAGCGGCTCGATCCTGGTCTCGATGACGATGCACGCGCTCTTCAACTTCCTTTCCCTCAGCGCGCTCGCCTTTCCCAATCTGCTCCCGCCATGAAGCTGCGCGAGTCCGGCAAAGGACGGATTCGTCTCCGCGAACTGGGCGAAGACCGATTGATCGCACAACTGGTCGCGCGGCTCCAGACGCATCCGGCAGTCATCGCCGGCCCGGGCGACGATTGTGCGGTGATCGCGGGCCCGGAGAAAGGAGAGCTCCTTTTGTTCAAGACGGATTGCGTGGTCGAGCGGGTGCATTTTCAGCCTAACGAAAAGCCGTCGGCGATCGGCTGGAAGGCGATGGCGCGGACCCTGAGCGATTTTGCGGCGATGGCGGGCCAGCCGCACTTTGGCCTGGTCACCCTGATCGCGCCGGCGACGCGCGAGGCGCGTTGGATCAAGGAAATCTATCGCTGGCTGGAGCGGGTAGCGCGGCGCTTTGAGGTGGCGATTGTGGGCGGCGAGACCAGCAGCACGGAGGGACCGGTGGTGCTCTCGATTAGTGCGATCGGGACGGTCGAAAAAGATCGCTGGGTCTCCCGGAGCGGCGGCCAAGCCGGCGATGCCCTCTACGTCACCGGCCGGCTCGGCGGCTCGCTGCGACGCAAGCATCTGAATTTTATCCCGCGAATCGAGGAAGCCCGCTGGCTCAGCGGGAATTTTCAGATTCACGCGATGATGGACCTGAGCGACGGGCTGGGGGCGGATCTGCCGCGTCTGGCGAAGGCGAGCGGGGTCGGGTTCGAGATCGACGAAAATTCGATTCCTCGAAATCGAAGCATTTCAATCCGGCAGGCGCTTAATGACGGCGAAGATTATGAACTGCTCTTCGCCCTCTCGCCTAACGACAGCCGTCCGCTTGCAACAAAGTGGCGCAAAAAATTTACGCGCCTCCCGCTCACCCGGATCGGCTTCCTCATTCCGCGTTCCGCATTCCACATTCCGCATTCTTTCCGTGGCTACCTTCACTTCCAATAGCGTGGAAGCGACGATCGCCTACGCCCGCGAGTGGGCGGAGCAGCTCCAGCCTAACGACGTGGTGGCGCTGGTCGGCGGGTTGGGCGCGGGCAAGACCCATTTTGTGAAGGGCCTGGTCGAAGGCCTGGCTGGCTCGGAAGATGTGACCAGCCCGACCTTTACCCTGGTCCACGAATACCGGCGCGGTCGCCTGCCGGTCTTCCATTTCGATTTCTACCGGCTCAGCGCTTTGCTCGAGATCGAGCAGATCGGATTTTACGAATATCTGGAAGACGGAGGCGTGAGCGTGATCGAATGGGCGGATCGTTTTCCGCAGGCCCTCCCCAATCGGACGCGCTGGTTGCGCTTGGAGGCTCCGAGCGAGTCCGAGCGCATGCTCACGGATGAAACAAGATGAAGGTGCTGGCTTTGGAACTCTCTTCAGGGGTCGGCAGCGTGGCTTTCCGCGAGGGAGACGAGACTCGCGATTTTAGAACCTTTCCGGCCGATCGAAAAAACTCCGCTCTTTTCTACGAGAATCTGCAAGCCGTCTACCGGGCGAACCCTCCACCCGATTTGATCGCGGTCGGGCTCGGGCCCGGATCGTACGCGGGCGTGCGGATTGCGATCGCGACCGCGCTTGGCCTGCGCGCTTCTTCCGGCGCGCAATTGCGTGGGGTGCCGTCGATCTGCGCCCTGGAGCTGGAGGAGTACCTTTTCGTGGGCGACGCCCGGCGGAGTTCGTTTGTCGTGGCGCAGGTACGAGGAGGCTGGTGGATGGAAGAACCGGCGCTGGCGAGCGAGGAAGAGGTTCGGGTCCGATTGGAAAATGCGGGCGGGTTGCCGGTTGTAGCGACGGAACCTTTGCCGCAGTTTGGCGAGGTGAAGGTGGAGCATCCCTCGGCCCTCCGGCTGGCAGAATTGGCCCCTCGTATTCAAGACCAGGAAACGCTGGAGCCGATTTACCTGCGCCCGCCGCATATCACCACGCCCCGCGGATGAAATCGTCAGGAGCCGATCGCTGTTGGGCGGAAATAGATCGCGCCGCTCTGGTTCACAACGCCCGCGTCGCTCGCGAGCGGATCGGCCCGCAATCGGCGCTGCTCGCGGTCGTGAAAGCCAATGCCTACGGCCACGGAATGGTGGAAGTGGCCGAGGCGCTAAAGGAGGAGGCGGAACTTTTTGGGGTGGCCAATCTGCACGAAGCCCTCGAGCTACGGGCGAGCGGGATTGCGCATCCGATTCTGATTCTCGGCCCGGCCCTGCCGGAGGAGCGGGCGGCCATCAACGAGCACGGGTTCATCGCATCGGTTTCCAATCTCGAGGAAGCAGCCGCTTTCGCGTCGAACCCCGCTGGGATTAATTTTGCCATCGATACCGGGATGGGCCGGATGGGTTGCTGGCAGGACGATGCCTTGGCCGAGATGGAAAAGATCGCTCGGGTTCCAAATCTTGTTCTGCACAGCATCTCGACCCATCTGCCGGCGGCGGATGAGGACGCCGTTTTTACCGAAACAGAACTAGCGCAGTTCGAGGAACTGGTGAGGCAGATGCGACGGCGGGTGCCGGGCGCCTACCGGGTGCACGTGCTGCTAAGTGCCGGCATTCTCGGCTTCGCCGAACACCGTTTCGATCTCGTCCGGGCCGGGCTCATGCTTTACGGCAGCTCGCCTTTGCCTAACGAACAGCATTTTCTCCATCCGGTGATGACGCTGAAGGCCCGGGTTGCCCTGCTGCGCGATCTCCCGGCGGGCCGGAGCGTGAGTTACGGGCGCACTTTTGTCACCGAGCGGCCGATGCGTGTCGCGACAATCAGCGCTGGTTACGCCGATGGTTATCCGCGGTCGATTTCGGGACGGGGGGCGACCGTCCTGATCGGTGGCCGGCGTTGCCCGGTCCTCGGGCGGGTGACGATGGATCTCATGATGGCGGACGTCACCGCCGTCCCCGAGGTCGACCTCGGTGCGGAAGTGGTCTTGATCGGGAAACAGGGCGCCGAAGAGATTCTGGCGGCCGAGTTGGCGGAGCGGGCGAGCACGATCGCCTGGGAGATTTTCACCGGGATTGGCAGCCGGGTCCGGCGGCTGTATCTGTGAAGCGCGGATGTTCCAGATTATCTTCAACGAATTGAGCGCCGCCGAGATGGCGGCTCTGCCCAAGACCTTGCAGCTCGAATTGCTGGCGGAATTCCAGATTCTGCCGCAAGACCTCGACCAACTCGATGCGCGCCGCTTCGGCGTGATCGAGCGCGAGGGGAAGAAGTTGCATCGTTACCGGGCGAAGGATTACCGGATCTACTTCGAGCGCAGTCCAGAAGGCGTCACGGTGCACCGCGTGCTGCACAAGAACACGCTGCGAGATTTTCTTTTCCGTAGCAAACTCCCGATGGCGGAGGACGATCAGCTGGGCAAGACCCGCGAATTCTGGAAATTGATCGAGCAGGGTGAACGCACCCGCAAATCTTAGGTTCGTTAGTAATTCGTTAGGCGTTGGTTAGGCAAAGCCTGCGGATAGCGTTTGACTCTGTGGTCTTTGCGCCCGACTGCAACAGTGCAACTAATCGAAGCGAATTGCTTCGAGGGGCTCGCAGGATAGGCAAGGCGGTGCCTGCCGGACCTTTAAACCGTAACTAACGAAAGGAACCTATGCAGTCATTCATCCGTATCTTCATCCTCACCCTCTTCGGCCTCGCGCCTTTAGCAGCGCTGCACGCTCAGGGCACGACTCCCGCCCCCAGCCCGGCCCAGGCCGCCGCGACTGCGAGCGCGGACGCCACCGACGTTTACCATGTCTTCATCGCGAAGGCCGCCCTCGGCAAAGCCAAGGAGGCAGCGGATTTTCTCAAGGAGCCAGATCCCAATACACCCGACGCCAAGGGGATTCTGCTTCGGCACCAGGACGGCGATGAGTGGGATTACATTGGGATCGAGTACATCGGTCCCAAGGCGACGGTTGATCTGAAGGCCGTTCAGATGTCACCGGCCAAGCGGGCCCTGCTCGAATGGCACACCGACACGTTCGTTAGCGGACCTTCCTGGGCGCAGTTTGCCAAGGCCATGGGCCTCGATGGCGATGCCAAGGCCACGGCCGGTTCGGTCTATGTCGTGGCTGATTATCGTGCCGCACCCGGGCACCGCGAAGAGCTCAAGAAAATGCTGACCGACAATCCAGCTGGCGCAACCGATACCTCCTCCGGGAACGTCCTGTTGACACATGTTGAGGGCGCGGCGTGGAATTTCCTCGGCGTCGTCCGCTACGATTCGTGGGAGAAGTTCGCGGAGAACGAAAAGGCGAGTGTGACACAATCGAACAAGGGCCAGGGCGGCTGGTTCGATTTGCGCAATCATGTCGCCTCGCACCACGACACGCTGGCCGATCGCATCATGCCGTAGTCGCGAGGGCGTTGTAGCGTTGTAGCCGGGGACGCTGTCCCCGGTCCCGGGCGGAGCGTTCCCAAAGGCTCGCTTGCGGACCGAGCGGTCTTTGACTCTAAGGAGGCTGGCAATGTTTCGCCGGCCGGACACAACCGGGGCGTCGCCGGCTACAACGACGTCTCCCTGTTCCAGCGGGTGGTCGCGCGGGTAAAGCACCTCCGCACAACCTCCCGGGGCGGCGGAGACGATTCTTCAGAATGAAAGATACCAGCGTTACCAAGGTTACCTCCGAGTTTTCGCCGCACGGGCCACAGGGGGAAAAGTTTCTCGCTTCAGGCGTGCACCTCGCCATGCGGCTTTGGGAAAACGAAAAGCCTAACGATAAGAAGCCCATCTCAAAGCACCCCTACGAGACGGTCGGCTACGTGCTGAAGGGCAAGGCCGAGCTGCACCTGGAAGGCCAGACCCTGGTCCTGAATGCGGGCGATTCCTGGTCGGTGCCGAAGAACGCGAGCCACACTTACAAGATCCTCGAGACCTTCAGCGCGATCGAGGCCACGAGCCCGCCGGCCCACGCGCACGACGGGAAATAGGCCGCCAACGGTTGTCATCCCGATCCGGCGGAGTGCGGAGAGGGACCCCGCAATTGCAGCCCACGGTTGCTGGTTGCGAGAAAGCGTTTATTGCAATTGCGAGGTCCCTCTCCGTCCTGCGGCGGATCGGGATGACAGCAGTGTCCGGCGATCCTAGCGTCGCCATCAGCGAGGGGCGGCCGGGCCTAACGAAACATCCCGGGCGCTTGGCGTCAACGGGGCCGCGACTCGGCCGCTTTTCCTACTTCATCAACAGCACCGACCGACTGCGCTTGATCTCGCGCGTGATCTTGCGGTGCATGTGAGCTGGCATGCCGGTCACGCGGCGGGGCAGAATCTTGCCGCTCTCAGTGACGAATTTCCGGAGCAGATCCGGGTTTTTGTAATCGATCGCCTCGGTCGCAATGTCGATGCGACGACGGGGCATGGTGCGGTTGGCGCGGCGAAAGGCGGAACGGCGTTTGGCGGTTTTCGGTTGCATGCTATTTGGTCTCCCGGTGGAGCGTATGCCGTTTCATGAAGGGATTATACTTTTTCTTTTCCAGCCGGTTAGGCGTCTGTGGGCTTTTCTTGTTGCGCGTCGTCATGTAACGCGAAGCGGGCATCCCCGCGGCTTTCGCCTCGGTGCATTCGAGAGTGATGATTTCCTGGGCCATGATCGTTATTCTTTCGTGTCGTCGGACTTCTCTTCCTCGTCGCCATCGCGCGCCTCTTCGTCCGTCAGGCCGAAGAGCGAGGTGACCGATTGGCGGACCCGTGAGGCTTTGCTTTGCTTCTCGAGCTGCGACTGGCATTCGACCGTGTAACGGGCGAACGGAATCGCTTCGAGGCGGGCGTGCAGAATCGGTTTACCGGACATCTCGCACTTTCCGTAGGTGCCGAGCTCGATCCGCTTCAGCGCCTCGTCGATTTCGTAAAGAGCGTCTTGTTCCTGGGACAAAAGACTGAGGGCAAAATCGCGATCGTAGGCGTCGCTCCCGGCATCGGCCTGATGCATCCCGAAGGCCGAGGCTTCGCTTCCCTCGGCCCGGGCCCGCAGGGTATCCTGGGCGACACCGGCCATCGAATCGACCATCGCGTCGCGCAATTGGAGGAGCTTCTCCTTCTGTCCCTTGGTGAAGGGGTCGAGCCGGCGCTCTTTGCCTTTGTGGTTGCCGATGATGGTGAGCGTCTGGCTGTTCTGGCCAGTCGCTTTCTTTGCCTTGCCGTTGGCCGAGCGGACCGGTGCGGCAGGCTTGCTGACCTTCGCCGCTTTGGGCTGCTTGCGTGAGGGCGCGGCCGGCTTGGGTGCCTTCTTCGCCGCAGGAGTTTTGCGGGCCGCGGCCTTCTTTGGCGCGGCCTTTTTTGCAGGCTTTTTGGAAGCCGTTTTCTTAGTTGAAAGAGCCATAAAGAGTGATCGGCGGAAATGTTTTTTTCCTGTCTGGGCCGAGGGGAGGCTTAATTAAGGGCATTTGGTTTTCGGCGCAAGCGGTTTTGGGTGGTATTTGCCCATGGGGTGTTGACCTCGGCCAGACCTCTTGCGGCTCAGGAGCTGGCGCTCGAATAGTGACGCAAAGCCCAGCGCCAGAACGCGCGGCTGAGCAAGGCCGCGATCGAGCCAGCGACAACGAGGTGGAACATGAGCCAGAGCGGCGTTCCCATCGACTTGATCAAAAGCCGGGCCGGGATGTTGGCCACGATGATGACCGGCACGATCCAGCCGAAAACCCACCGGAAAAGCGGCGGGAAAATGACATCCGGATAACGCGCGATGTTAAGGAAATTGAAATACCCGTAAACCAGACCCTGGGCGCGCACGATCCAGAAGCTGACCGCCGCCAGCGCGAGCATGATGGAATAATGAATCGCGACCCCAAAACCGAGCGCGACGAGATAGAGCAACACCACTCCCGGCCCCGGCACAACGTGCAACTGCCCCAGGGAAACAATCACCACGATCGCGCCAATTCCGGCGTTGATCAGGCTGTCGAGGCCGAACTGCCTGGTCGAGACCGCGAACTGACTGTCCATCGGCAGGACGAGGAGCGAATCGAGTTTCCCGGTCCGCACCAATTCAGGAACGTTGGCGACGTTGGTAAAGAAGAAGGCTTGGAAAAGCTGGGCGATAATCTGATGCGTGCCGACGAGCAGGACCACTTCCCATTTCGTCCAATCGCCGATCCGATCGACCTGCCCGAAGATGATGCTGAAAAAAAGAATCTGCCCGCAGAACCAGAGCACCTCGACAATCATCCAGAGGATGAAGTTGGCCTTGAAGTTCATCTCGCGGATGAGCGAGTTGCGCAGCATGATCGAGTAGATTTCGAGATAGCGACGCATGGCTTCTTGTAACGAATTCCGGTCCGACCAGTCTAACCATAGCTGCGACAGCTCCGCGTCGGAATTTTTTCGTGAACCGCTCGGGGCTCGAGCGCGATCTACTGACCGACACTCGCAATCGCAACTCGGCTTCGTCTTCCAGAGCTTTAACCGCTCGCCCGCACTTCCGCGCTGGAATATGTCGAGCTGCCCTCTGTCATCCCGAGTCGCCGGAGGACGGCGAGGGACCTCGCAACTGCAATCTGCGCCTTCTCGTTAGGCGAAGACGTCTCTTGCAACTGCGAGGTTTGAAAGCCCGGCCTCGGCCGCGGCGCGGCCTGCGTGACGGCTCTCCGCGCTGCGCCGGATCGGGATGACATTCAGCGGGGCGCCGGTTGACGCGCGAAGCGTCTACAACTGCTCGGCGATGATTTTGAAAATCACCGTGTTATCCAAAAAGCCATGCAGAGTTTCCGTACCGGGTCCGCTTCCGGCGGCGAGGACATCGTTGACAGTGTTGCGCGCCTCCGGCGCGTAGGCGGCGGCCGGCTCCTGGCTATTGCCGGAGCTGGGTCCTTCCGCGGGTGGCTCCGGCTCGTCGATACTGGCGGACGGTGGGAGACCGCGGGTGTCCAGCCCATTCGGGCCCGTCGCCCATGTGAGCGCCGGTTCCCCGGAGGAGTTGACCCCGAGCAGCGCGACGCCGCTGTCCCGGCGGAAGGGCGCACCGTTGAGTGAGAGTCCGCCAATGCCGAGATTACCCGCGACCAAAATCATCGAATTCTGCCCCATGTAGCTGCGCGCGACCGCCACGGCGCGATCCAGCTCGACCGTCTCCGCCAAGGTGCGTTCACCCTGGTTTTGACGAGCGGCGGTTCGCATCAGGCCGGCGTCGACGACGAGCAGGTAACCGCCGGCGTTCCATTGCAGGAGTTCGATCGCGCGGCGGGTCATATCGGAGAGAGATGGTTGCTCGCTTCCGGCGGCGATTTCCGTGACGAAAGCCATTTCGCCTTCGCTAAAGAGACCGAGTAATTTCGGGCGACGCCATCGCGGAATCCCCTCGAGTTCGGCATTGGTCCGGACGATTTCGTAACCGTTGCGCCGCAGCTCGAGGACGAGGTCGCGTCCGTCGGTGCGTCGTCCGCCTTTGGCTTCGGGGAGAAAGTCCGCCCCGCCACCGCCGAGCGCGATATCGATTTTCTTCTCCTCCGCCAACTGCTGCACCAGATCGCCTTTCCCAATCCCGTAGAAAGCCGCCACGGTCGGATCGGTGAGGCGGCCGTTGGTCACTACCCCAATGGCACGTCCTTTCTCGCGGGCGAGATCGATCAGGGTGTGTAATCGTTTGTCGTTAGGGCCAAGCCCCAGGCTGCGGTTGTTGACCTTCGCCCCGGTGGCCAGGGCGGTGGCGGCGGCGGCTTCGTCGGGGACCGCGAAATCCTGCGAATAATTCGTCAGCAGCGCAACCGCCGGGAGCGATTCGATCGACAAACGTGAGTTCGCGCCCCCCGCGTAAAGACGGGTCACGGCGATCCGGTCCGGCGTCAGTCCTTCGCCGACGAAGAGCACGATACCGAAAGGCTTTTGCACCACCCAGTGGCGGAAGTAGAGGACACCGAAGGCGATAAAAACAACCAGGCAAAGGAGGGCCAGGATCTGGTTGCGCCATTTCATTCCACCGATAGAGGGAGCCGCCGTGGGGGATTGTCAATCCCGCAGCCTCGGGAAACCGCTTGAGGGCGAGGGCGCGCGCCGGGAGAGTGAACCCATGGCAAAACCTGTGGTTCTGGTCATTCGCGACGGTTGGGGGATCAATCCCAGGGGCCGCGCGGAACGGGATCAGAACGGCGACGCGACCCTGCTCGCCGCGACACCGTTTCACGATGAGCTCTATCGCGATTTTCCCTGGGCCACCCTCAGCGCCAGCGGCGAAGATGTCGGGCTGCCCGAGGGGCAAATGGGAAATTCCGAGGTCGGCCATCTCAATCTCGGCGCGGGCCGGATCGTTTATCAGGACCTGACCCGGATCAACAAGGCGATCACGCAGGGCGACCTGGCAAAGAACGAAGTCCTGCAGGAAGCCTTCCGGAAAGCGCGCAGCGGGCGGCTCCATTTCATTGGGCTCGTTTCCGATGGCGGCGTGCACAGCCATTATCAGCATCTGCTTGCTCTGGCGGACGCGGCGCAGGCGGCTGGGGTCGAGCGGATCGTCGTGCATGCGATCACGGATGGTCGCGACGCGTCTCCGACGGGCGGCTCCGATTATCTCACGACCTGCGCCGCGCAGTTGGGCCGGAGCGGCGCGCGAATTATCACTGTCGTTGGACGCTATTTCGCGATGGATCGCGACCGGCGTTGGGACCGGACGAAACTGGCCTGGGACGCAATCGTGCTCGGGCGCGGCGAGCTTTGCGAGGATCAACCCTCGGCCGCAGTCAGACGCCATTACGCCTCCGGCAAGACGGATGAGTTCATGCCCGCGCTGATCTTCGCCCAGCCTAACGAACAGCGAATTAAGGACGGTGATTCCGTGATGTTCTTCAACTTCCGGGCCGACCGCGCACGACAGCTTTCCCAGGCTTTTCTCATGCCGGATTTCGACGGCTTTGACCGGGAAGTGTGGCCGCAGGTCTACTACGTCACGATGACGGTTTACGACGTGACCTATTCCTGCCCGGCGGTCTTCCTGCCGCAGTCGCTCAAGAACATTCTCGACGACGTGGTGAGCCGTGCCGGCAGGAAACAACTGCGGATCGCAGAGACGGAAAAATATCCGCACGTGACCTATTTCTTTAACGGCGGAGTGGAAAAAGCGGCCGAGGGGGAAGATCGCAAGATCATCCCGTCACCCAAGGTGGCGACCTACGATCTCCAGCCGGAGATGAGCGCGGTGGAGGTGACCGACGAGGTGCTGAGCCGGCTCACCCAATACGACCTGATCATCCTGAACTACGCCAACCCCGACATGGTCGGGCACACCGGGATCGTGTCGGCGGCCGTCAAAGCGGTCGAGACGATAGATGCCTGCCTGGCGCGGCTGGTGCCGGTCGTCTTGTCGTTAGGCGGGAAACTGCTCGTGACCGCCGACCACGGGAACTGCGAGCTGATGCGCAACCCGGACGGGTCGCCGAATACCGCCCACACCACCAATCTGGTGCATTTGATTTACGTCGCGAATGACGCCGCCCAGTTTCGAGTCGAGAGCGGCATCCTGGCCGACATCGCACCCACCCTGCTCTTCCTGCTCGGGTTACCCAAGCCGGAGGAGATGACCGGCCATAATTTGCTAACCGCAGCGCCACGGACATAGCGTGGAGGGACGACCGCTGTGTCGTCCCCGTTTCTCTCACGCCGAAATCTGCTTTTCGGAGACACGGACGGGACGGCGCCCGACCCTCCAGTCCTTACGGCGCGGGAGGGGGAGCCATCGGCGGCTTTGGGGTAACGCCGGCTCCGCCAATCCCTTGCAGGATGCCGCCAAAATCGCTCCCGGTCGAAATGACCGCGGTCGTGTCGCGTGCAAAAGCGGCTCGCGCCACCTCGAGTCGGCGCACGAAGGAATAAAGATTCCTCGCTTCCGGCGAGCTGTAGGCCGCGGCGTAGATCCGGGCCGCCTCGGCATCGGCTTCGCCTTCGATCTGGAGCGCCTTGCGCGCGGCGGCGGATTGGATCGAAGCGACGTCGCTCTCCTTTTGGCCGCTGATGTTGGCCGCTTCGCCGCGCCCTTCCGAGCGGAACTTGGAGGCGATCTGGTGACGCTCACTCGACATCCGCTCGATGATCTTTTCGGCCACGGCCGGGTTGTATTTGCTACGCTTGAAACGCTCGTCGAGCAGTTCGATCCCGAACCCTTCGATCTTTTGGCGCGCCCGTTCCGTGATCTGCTGCTCGATCGCGCTCCGGCCGAGCGCAATGTCCGGCAGACTGCTCGGCAGAATGGTGCCGGCTTTTTCCAACTCTTCGTCGCGCTCCGGCTTGCGGCCTTTAGTCACGCGGACGATCTCGACGAGGTCGTTGGAGGCGACGGCGGTCCGGGTCTCGCTGCCGAGGATGTCGTCGAGGCGGGAGAGAGCGCTGCGCTCATCGTTCAGGCGGTTGTAATAGAGGAGGGGATCGCTGATGCGCCAGCGCGCGAAACCGTCGACGATGAGATAGAGCTTGTCCTTCGTCGGCGTTTCGGTAGGCGGTCCGTCCCAGGCGAGGATGCGATTGTCGAAACGATGCACGACGTCGATAAAAGGAACCTTGAACTTCAAGCCCGGCGTCTTCTCGACCCGAACGGCCTTGCCGAAGCGGGTCACGATCGCGGTTTCGTACTGGTAAACGGTGAAGAGGAGCGCGCCCCACTTCAATGCGGTGAAGAGGACGACGACGCCGATGATGGCCAACAAAGGGCTCTGCACGAACCGGACGAAGCGGGTGGAGAAATGCGGACTGTAGATGTCGTTAGGCATAATCAGGGTTGCGCTGGCGCGCTGGGTTGAGCTGGCAGGAGCGGGAGGGTCTGGAGAATGCCTTTGATGCTGTCATCGACCACCACTTTGCGGTCGAGCGCCGGGAGGATCGATTGCATCGATTCGAAGTAGAGGCGCTGCCGCGTGATCTCCGGCGCTTTGTTGAATTCGGTCAGCAGGAGGGAAAATTTCTCCGTGTCGCCCTTCGCGCCGTTGATCCGGCGAAAGGCGTAGGCCTCGGCTTGTTTTTCGCGCTCCTTGCCCTGTCCGCGGGCGTTCGGGACGGCGTCGTTGTAGATCGCCCAAGCCTGGTTGATCGCGGTCTGCTTCTCCTGTTGCGCCTGGTTCACTTCGTTGAAGGCCGCCTGCACGGCCGGCGGCGGACGCACCGTTGCGAGCTGCACTTGCTGAATTTCCAGCCCGAGCCCGTAATCGGAAGAAAGCTTGGACAGGCGGCCGAGCGCAGCGATCTCGATATCATGCCGGCCGGTGGTCAGCACCTCGTCGACCGTGCGATCGCCGATCACTTCGCGCATTACGCTTTCCGAGAGATCGCGCAGGGTCTTTTCCGGTTCACGCGCGCCAAAGAGATACTGTTTCGGATCAGTGATCCGGTACTGCACCACCCAGGGAACAAGGGCGGTGTTGAGATCGCCCGTGATCATCGTCTCGGTGTCCTCGGGATTGTTGTCGCCCTGATACGCGTTCGTGGACTGAGGCGTGGTGAAGCCAAACTCGAGCTTCAAAAGACGCTGGGTTGGGACGATCCGGATCTCGTCCACATACGGGATGGCGTAGGCGAGGCCCGGCCCTTCGGTGCTGTGGTAAGCGCCGAAACGCAGCTTGATGCCGACGGAGTTCGTCGGGATGGAAACGAAGCCGAAGAGCAGCGAAAAGAGCGTCACGACAATCCCGATGAGCCCAATCACCCCGAGGACGAAGCGAAAGGGCCGGAAGGGGAATCCTGGCGGAAAGGGCGATGCGGAAGATCCAGATGAAGTCGTAATTTGCATGGGCAGAAGCGAATGACCGTTAACCTAACACAGCGCGCAAGTTTTTGACGCCACCCAGTTTCGATTTCGCCGCCCGGGATGACAATCTATTCCTTTCGCCTCTATGATCTCCGGCGATGCCGTCGCAGCAACACCTCGACCAGCCGGTAACAGGATTCATCCGGCAGGATTTTGCGCGTCTCCGCGAGACAATGACCGCGCAGGAAGCGCTCGAGGCGGTGCGCCGGGAGGGGATTGGCGAAAAGATCGTCTACTTCTACGTCCTCGATGAGGAGCGGCGGCTTGTCGGAGTCCTCCCGACGCGGCGTCTGCTCACAGCCAGGCCGGAAGAGAAGATCGGCGATCTCATGATCAAGCGCGTTGTGGCCATTCCGCAATCCGCCACGCTCCTGGAGGCCTGTGAATTTTTCGTGCTGCACAAGTTCTTCGCTTTTCCGGTGGTCGATGCGCAACGACGGATTCTCGGATTGATCGACATCGGTGTTTTCACGGAGGAGGTCTTCGACATCGCGGAGCGGGAGCAACATGAGGATGTCTTCGAAACGATCGGCTTCCATGTTTCGCAGGTGCGCGATGCGGGACCGGTGCGCGCTTTTCGTTATCGTTTTCCTTGGCTGCTCGCGACGATTGGGAGCGGGACCGTCTGTGCGCTCCTGGCGAGCGCTTTTGCCGTCACCCTGGCGCAGAGCCTGGTCATCGCCTTTTTCCTCACGCTCGTGCTCGGGCTGGGGGAGAG
>JALYOR010000141.1 GCA_030856765.1 Verrucomicrobiota bacterium
ACAAACGGCTTCGTAAAACTTGAGTGGCTCCTGCTCCATCCGGTCGATGCCGGCAGCCGGCCGGACCCGGCGCATCATCCGGGCGCGCGCCGTTTCGACATCGACGTCGAGGAGAAAAGTCAGGTCGGGCCGGCACTTGCCGACCGCGAAATCATTCATGTGCACGACCATTTCCTGGTCGAGGCGGCGCGCCACACCCTGGTAGACGGTGGTGGAATCAGCGAAGCGATCGGAGATGACGACCGTGCCCCGGTCGAGGGCGGGCTGGATCACTTCCCTGACGAGCTGGGCGCGGCTGGCTTCAAAGAGGAGCAGCTCCGCCTCCGGCGTCATGGCCACGCTCTCGGGCGCAAATTGCAGGAGATGACGAATCTTCTCGCCGATTGCTGTTCCGCCCGGTTCGCGCGTGACCAGCAGAGGGATGCCGCCATTCGTTAGGCGAGAAGCGAGCAGGCTCACCTGGGTGGACTTTCCGCAGCCTTCCGACCCTTCAAAAGTAATGAATGGCAGGCGCGGCATGTGCCGATTTTGAAGCAAGTCGGAGAGCTTGTCGAATCTTACCGTCCGGCCAATTTCACCGGCTTTGGCAGGCAGCTCACTGCTCCGAGCCCTTGAGCAAATCCACCAGCTGATCCTTCCACAGGGCCGCCATCGTGTGACTGCCGTGTCCACGCGTTTTTTCGCTCAGTGGGAGCACGATCGCTCGGCCTTTCGGCACCCGCTTAATCTCGCATTCGAGAATGCCGAGTTCAGGAGGATTGATCAAGTCGTCCGCGGAGTTGATGGCGAGGAGCGGGGCGCGAATTTTCTCCAGGTCGGGGCCGGGATCGTAATCGTGCGAGGCCTCGACCGCGTAGAGCACATCGTTGGCGTCACCGGTTTTGAGGTAATCGCTCACATACTTGTCGAGCCCTGCGTCCGTGGCGGCGAGCGTCGGCGCTTCCTTTTGGCGCAGGATCGGATTGCTGCTCATGAGCCAGAGCATCTCGGCAGCGGTGCGCAGACTCGATGGCTGTGTTTTGTAGTCACCGCCCTTCCAGTCCGGGTCACGGCGGATCGCATCGATCACGATCCGACGCCAGGCGCGGTTCCGTCCAGAGATCTGCGTCGGCAGACTGGCCAGCGGCATGAGTGCGTCCATGAATTCGGGATGAATTTCGCCCCAGAGCCAGGTGTGCATGCCGCCCATCGACGTGCCCATGACGAGTCGCGCGTGATTGACTTCAAGGCCGTCGGTGAGTAACCGAAATTCCGCCTCGACCATGTCGCGATAGCCGTAGCGCGGGAATTTTGCATGCAACCCGTCGCTGGGTTTACTCGATTTTCCGTGGCCAATGTCATCTGGGAGAATGATGAAGTATTTCGCGGCATCGAGCGGCTGGCCGGGTCCGAAAAGTTCGCCGGCAAACTCCGGACGCACGAATTGCGCGCCGCTGCCGGTAGTCCCGTGCATGATCAACACGGCGTTTTGCGTGCGCCCGTTGGCGTCCTTGATTGCCTGACCGAGCGTCCGGTAATGCAGCCGCAGCTCAGCCATCGTCTCGCCGGAGGTGAATTTGAAATCGCGCAGCACGAAATCGCCTTCGTTAGGCGCGGGATATTCTCCCGCGAAAGCGAGAGACGAAAGACTCAAAGAGACGATCGAAACCGCGACGCGCCAGCTGAAAGTCATCGGCCAGCATATCGCAACTTTGAGGCGGGTGGCGACTGTGTTATCCAGTGAGCGATGAAGAACCATTGGCTCGTGAAACAGGAACCGGAGGCCTATTCGTGGGACGACTTCGTGCGCGATGGCCGCACCCAATGGACCGGGGTGCGGAATTTCCAGGCGCGCAATAATCTGCGTGCGATGCGCAAGGGCGACGCGGTCTTCTTTTACCACAGCGTGAGCGACAAGGCGGTGATCGGAATCGCGGAGGTGACGCGCGAAGCGTTTCCCGACCCGACCGCGGAGGAGGGGGATTGGAGCGCGGTGGAACTGAAACCGGTCAAGGCGTTGAAGAAGCCAGTCACCCTCGAGCAGATCAAAGCCGAACCGAAGTTGCGCGAGATCGCCCTCCTGCGGAACTCGCGCCTGTCGGTGCAGCCGCTGGGCAAAGCCGAGTTTGAATTGATCGCGCGATTGTAACGCGTCGCGAACAAGTTTCGCCTTGTCGTGTTTCCCGGCAACGCGAGGCTAGCGAGTGCAACGCGCCCTGGTGGTTTCGATCCATGACGTCGCTCCCTCGACGCGGGCGAGCGTGGAGGAAATCCTCGCCGACCTTTCCCGCCGTGAGGTGAAGAGATGCTCATTGCTGGTGGTGCCCAACTATCACCGCGAAGGGCTGTCGTTGGCGGATCCGGATTTTTGTTCCTGGCTTCAGGAGCTATCGGCCGGTGGTCACGAGATTGTCATTCACGGGTTCTTTCACCAGCGCCGGCGACGCAGCGGGGAAAATGCCCGCGCCAAATTTGTCACTCGTTATTATACGGCGGATGAGGGCGAGTTTTTCGATCTCGAGTATGGCGAGGCGCTGCGCTTGGTGCAGGAGGCCCGCGCCGATTTTGAAACGCATGGCTTTCATCCCACCGGCTTCATCGCGCCGGCCTGGCTGCTCGGTGCCGAGGCGGAGCGCGCCGTGATCGACGCGGGAATGGAATACACCACGACTCTGCGGACGGTGCGCGACTTCGCCCGCGGGGAGACTTTTCGCTCTCAATCCCTCGTCTATAGCGTCCGCAGTGGCTGGCGTCGGGTTGCGAGTCTGGTCTGGAATCGATCGCTTTTCTCCCGCCTGACGAATAATCCATTGCTGCGCCTGGGCCTTCATCCACCCGATATTGCCCATCGCGCAGTCTGGCAGCAGATCGGGGAATTGATTGCGCAGACGATGAGCAATCGACAGGCGATGACGTATCAGAGTTGGTTGGCTCACGTGCCCGCGACCGGCCTTTCGCGAACAGGACCGACATGAGCCGCTGCGACCTTCATCTTCATTCCAAGTTCAGCGATCGCTCGGAGGATTGGCTTTTCCGCCGGTTCGACTTTCCCGATAGCTACTCCGATCCAAAGGAACTTTATCGCCGGGCGAAGGCAGCGGGGATGGATTTCGTCACTATCACGGATCACGATACGATCGAAGGGTGTCTCGCGATCTCCGAGTTTCCCGAGGCTTTTATTAGCGAGCAAGTTACGACGTATTTTCCGCAAGACCCGTGCAAGATCAATCTCTTGGCGTGGGGGATTTCAGAGGCTCAGCACCGGGAAATCGAGAAGTTCCGCGAGAACATTTTCGATCTCCAGGCGTTCCTGCAAGAAGAGACGATCGCCCATGCGGTTGCGCATCCGCTTTACAGCATGAACGGCAAGCTGAGCACTTCGCATCTCGAGCGGCTCATCCTGCTCTTCCAGCATTTCGAGGGCATCAACGGACTACGCGACGCGCTCCTCAGCGATCTCATTTGTCATGTCCTCTCCCATCTGACCGCGGAGAAGATCGACGAGTTTTCCAATCGCCACGAACTGTCCCCGAGCCATCCCGAGGCGTGGAAGAAAATCCTCGTCGGCGGTTCGGACGATCACGGCGGGCTCTTCATCGGTTCCGCCTTCACCGAGACTCCGCCGGCGCGCACGCCTCACGACTTTCTCGATCACATCCGT
>JALYOR010000300.1 GCA_030856765.1 Verrucomicrobiota bacterium
GCGCTGGCGTCCTTACCGTTCGGTTGCGGCTTGGTACTTCTGGCGGGCACTCGATTTGCCGGAGAAAATCTCCGCGGGGCGCGCCTAACGGCTGGACTCGCGACGGCCGACATCATCGTCGGGCGCGCCGCGATGCGCCTGGATAAAGGCAGTCGGGTCCAGCCATCCCCGAGTGTCTTTCCGATAGCCGGCACCGATGAAGGGCGTGGTGAATTCCCGCATTTCGAAATGAAGATGGGCCAGGTATTTTCCGTTGGCCGTTCCGACCGTGGCGATCTGCTCGCCTCGCCGCACCGTCTCGTTAGGCGCGACCAGAATCGTCTGGAGGTGACCGTAGAACGATTGCACGTATCTGCGCACCCCGTCCTCCTGGTAAGCATGCAAGACAATCAGGACGTTTCCCCAACCGGGGCCGCCCTCGCGCGCGACCAGCACCTTTCCCTCCGCGACGGCGAAGACCGGATCGCCGAGGTCGCTGTTCTCGCCTCCGATACCGTTGAGGTCGTCGCCGAGGTGCAGGTTTTTGGTAAAGCGCTGCGCGTTGTAAGCCATCGCTCCGTGCTCGGTTCCGAGCGGGAAATCAAACCGCCGCGCGGTGGGGAGCGAGACCAGATCGATCGGCGAGGTCAGCGCCAGGTGCGAGTCGAACTGGCGCCGCTCGAGCAACTCCGGGCCAAGACGAAAGGCGAGATCGAACAAGAGCGCGAGTATTAAAAAAACGAACGCGACGAGCCACCTCCCACGGGAGCCCGACTGGAACGTTTCTTTTTCCGGCATCATCTGATCATTTCTGGGGGTGGGCGGCGGGCTCGGTTCTCCTCTTGCCCGCTCATCGCTTCCTCCTTACCCTCGCGCAATGAAAATTCTCGTCACAGGCGGCGCCGGCTTTATCGGCTCGCATCTGGTCGAGAAGTTGCTCGCGGAAGGGAATGCGGTCGAGGTTCTCGACGATTTCAACGATTTCTACGATCCGCAAATCAAGCACGGCAATCTCGCTGCGGTGGCGGATCAGATCACGGTGCACCGGGTCGACCTGCGCGACGCGCGTGCCGTCAGCTCCGTCTTTCACGAGCGGAAATTCGACACCGTCATTCATCTCGCGGCCCGCGCCGGCGTGCGGCCGTCGATCAGCCAGCCGCAACTTTATTACGACACCAATGTGGATGGCACCTTGCACCTACTCGAAGCGGCTCGCGCGGTCGGCCTCGAACGCTTCATCTTCGCCTCCAGCTCGTCGGTTTACGGCCTCGCCAAGACGGTGCCGTTCTCTGAAGAACTGCATCTCACCCAAACCGTCAGTCCTTACGCCGCGACTAAGATCGCCGGCGAATTTCTCTGCTCCACCTACTCGCATCTCTACCAGATGCGCATCGTAGCGCTTCGCTTCTTCACCGTCTATGGGCCACGCCAGCGACCGGACCTCGCGATTCATCAATTCACCCGGCGCATCTGGAATGGGGAGTCGATCAATCAATTCGGTGATGGAACCACCCGAAGAGACTACACCTACGTCGACGACATCATCCAGGGCGTGATGGCGTCGTTAGACTATGAAGGTCCACTCTTCGATATCTTTAATCTGGGCGAGAGCGAGACCATCCAATTAAAGGACTTGATCTCCGCGATCGAGGAGGCGCTCGGTCGGAAAGCGAAGGTCAACCTGCTGCCGGAGCAGCCGGGCGATGTGCCGCTGACCTGCGCCGATATTTCCAAGGCCCGCCGGCTGCTCGGCTATAGGCCGACCACATCGCTCCGCGCGGGACTGCCGCGCTTCGTCGAGTGGTTTCATCAGACGCGGGACAGCGCGTGACTCCGGCCTGCTCGCGCCTAACGATCTTCATCGCAGCGGCGGTGCTGCTGCCGGCCCTCATCGCTCATCTTGTGCCAGCGCGGCGCGATTTCGAGGCGAAACCGATCGCCAAGTTGCGTAAAGCGCAGGCGGAGGTCGTCCTGATTGGCGACTCGATTCTCGGCAGCTCGGTCGATCCACGAGTTTTTGAAAAGGAAACCGGCGTCAAACACGTCGAGCTGCTCTGGAACGGTGGTGCCGCCTCCGCCGCGTGGTATCTGCTTTTGAAAAACTATGTTGTCGCCTCTGGGATTCGTCCGCGGCTCGTCTGCGTCTTTTTCCGTGACCGGTTGCTGACCGACGCGACCTTTCGGACTACCCCGACTTATCGCCATTTCCTCGAATCGCTCCGGCATGAGAAAGAGCCGGTCTATCGCCATGTGCTCGAAGGCGACGCAGCCGACGAACAGAGCCCACTGAGTCGCGCCATCGACTGGCTCTACCCGCTCAACGAACGCCGTCACGTGCAGCAGGAGAAAATCAGCCGGCTCGCTTTCCGCGTCGCGGCGAGCGGCGGGCACGGTGTCGCGCCTTTGCGGCGCCGCGTCAACGAAACCTTCGACGTCGCCAAGCTGCGCGACGAGATCATGACCGAATCGAGCGAGGTCAGCGGCGAGAAACCGGAAGAGTTTTCGGCTGATCCAAAGCGCAACTTCCTGCCGCACCTGGTTGAGACCGCCAAGAGGGCCGGGATTCCACTTTGTTTCGTTAGGGAAAAAAGGCACCCATCGCCTGATGGCACCGTGCCGCAAACCGAAGCCTTGCAGCGTTACATCGCCGACCTGCGCCAGTGGCTGGAGAGCCAGGGCTGCGCCTTCGTCGACCTCACGAACGACGCCGAGCCTGACGAAGCGATGTATCTCAAGGAGGACGACGATCACATCCGGCCTGCCGCGAAGGAAAGGGCCACCAGGATCTACGCCGCGAAACTGCGCCCACTTCTGCGCTAATGCTTTTCCATTCCCTTACCTACCTTGTCTTTCTCGCGCTCGTCCTCGCGCTTTACTGGTCGCTCCCGCGGCGGCGGCAGAATTTTCTCATCATCATTGCCAGCTATATTTTCTATGGCTGGGAGCATCCGTGGTTTCTCCTCCCGCTTTGGGCCTCGACGCTGGTCGATTACGGCTGCGCCCGCGGGATGGAGGCTTATCCGCGCCACCGCCGCGTTTTTCTCATCACCAGCATCGGCGCCAGCATCGCGCTCCTCGCCACCTTCAAGTATTACGGTTTCGCCCTCGAGAACTTTAACGCCATCCTCACGAATTTTGGCGAAGAACCGATCCGCAATGCGCTGCGGCTCGCCCTTCCGGCCGGGCTGTCGTTCTATACCTTCCAGTCCATCGGATACGTGGTCGATGTCTATCGCGGCAAGGTCAAAGCAGTCCGCGATTTTCCGGACTACGCGCTCTACGTCACCTTCTTTCCTCAACTCGTCGCCGGTCCGATCGAGCGCGCCGGACACATGCTTCCGCAGTATCGGAACTCCCGGAAGATCGACGCCGAGACCTGGCGCATCGCCCTCGGCCTCATGTTGTGGGGTTACTTCAAGAAAGTCGTCATCGCCGATAATGCAGCCGTGGTGGCGAATAAGATCTTCGCTCTTACCGATAGTTCGTTTCCGGTCATCTGGGCGGGCGTTTTTGCTTTCGCCGTGCAGATCTACGCTGACTTCTCCGGCTACACCGATATTGCCCGCGGCACGGCCAAGCTTCTCGGCATCGACTTGATGATTAACTTCAACCATCCCTATCTTGCGATCTCGCCCTCCGACTTCTGGCGGCGCTGGCACATCTCGCTTTCCACCTGGCTGCGCGATTTTATTTACATTCCGCTCGGCGGGAGCCAATGCTCGACCGCCCGCGCTTCCTTTAACCTCATGGTCACCTTCACTCTTAGCGGTCTGTGGCACGGCGCTTCGTGGAATTACGTGCTCTGGGGCGTTTACTGGGGTGTCCTCATTCTGATGGAACGTTACCTGGATTGGCTGGGCCTAACGAAGAAAGTGCCGTGGCTCGTCAAGGTCTCCTTTACCTTTGGTCTTACCTGTTTCGGCTGGCTCCTTTTCCGCGAGCGTAATCTCGCGCAGATCATCCATGACCTCGCCCAATCGCCTTTCGCTGCCACTGCGGAACAATGGCGGATCGGAATCTACTTCGTGGTTCTTGTTCTCCTCTACGCGCTGCCGCTCGTGATCCACATGCTTGCAACCGGCCTTCCGAACTGGCAAATCGGAACGCGGCTTTCAAAACGCGGTCGATTCGTGATGGAGGCTGCAGTGGCCGTGGTCCTGCTCCTCGGCATCGTCACGATCCGCAGCGTGGCGACTTCCGATTTCATTTATTTCCAATTCTAGACGGCGAGCTCTTGCGGCGTGCATTTCGCCTAAGATTCGAGCCGCTCGCGTGTCTCATCTTGCAGAGAGGGGAGATACCGATGAGCACGCTTTTCCGGCAAATCCGGACCGGCTACCTTCGTCATCGGCCAGGCCAGAATGACCTTCTCACCGCGTCCCAGCCGCCCATTCGAGGCGCGTCGGGCAAGCAGCCCGGTAGTGGAAAGATCCTCCTTCGGTTCGATGCCGGCGGCAGTGTGATCGAGGTCGAGACAGTCCAAAAGCATGGGCAGCGCTTTCCTCGACCAGGCTGCGCTGAGAACCCTGCGGAGGTGGCGTTAACCTGGTCATCACAGCCACAAGGGCGAAATCCCGGGAGCGCCGTCGGCCGTATCAGTGCCCGCAGCAAAATGCCCGCCGGGATTTCTCCCGACGGGCTGCAAAACAACTCGGTGCAGTAGGTACGCCAACCTGATCTTGGCCGGACCGCTTCAGGCACCCATCAGATTGAGAAGAGGGCGGGATTCAAAGCTTGATAAGCTGTTGGGGGAAGCTGGCTGGATTTTTCGCAATCGGAAGATCCAAGGGGGCACGCTGTAGGTCAGGCCAGGTAGAACGACAGCATGATTAGCGGACGGCGGTTTAATCTAAGAAAGGCAGAAGGGTGGTGAGGGCAACGGCGAGGTTTTCGCGCGCGTTTGCGATCTGGTGGGCGAAACGAGCCAACCGAAGGATGCTGCCGGGGTGGGTGAGGAGATAGGCGGCAAGGGTGACGGGGTTGGTGCGCTGCCGGGCGACATTGAAAAGGACGGACGGAGGTACGGGGAATGGGGCCGCGGTGGTGTCGCTGATCGCGCGCAGGGAGAGCAGCGGTATTTTTCGGTCGGCGCAGGCTTGCGCGATCCACTCTGTTTCCATGTCGACGGCAGCGGCGTTTTGTTCGCGGGCAAACGCGGCGCGCTCCGCGGCGCTCTCGATGATGCGATCGGCCGTGACCAATCGCGCTACCCGAATAACGCGAGGAGCGTTCCCCGGCTCGACGGAGTCTGGCACCGCCGCGAGAGACGCGTGCGCACGGGCCAGCAGCGCGGGGTCGGAATAGTTATCTGCGAGGAGCAGGTCGCCTACCCCTAACGAAGGATCGACGCCGCCGGCGAAGCCGCTGCTGATCGCGAATTCAAAGCGTCGCCCGTCGAGAAATGGCGCGATGCGTTCTTGGCAGGTTTTCTTGCCGACACCGGTGTGCAGGATCGCGATCTTGCGCTGCTGGTTTCCCAAGAGCCGGTTGAAATCGCGGCTTTCGTTTGCCAGAGCAAAGGTGACGGCGAGCATGGTGCGATTAGTCAGGGACGTGGATTATCGACGAGAGTGGAAGCGCCGGCCGGCTTCCGGGGAGCGCACGCGCCTCGCGTGCTGGCGCTGTCGCTCTCGCCAGCGCGAACTTTCACCGGGTTTCTTTGCCGCGATATCTCTCCAAGCGCTCGATCGAAAAGTTCGTTGCGGCGAGGCGCCGCAACCCGCACGCGAGGCGCCCGCACACGGGCGGGCAGGCTGTGCGCTCCCCGGAACTGCCACCTCGTCGGTCCTTCGTGCACGGTTGTTCGGAGATGAGAAAACTACTGCGAATTGGAGAGTAAAACCTCGAAATGAATCGGTTCGTTAGGCGAAGTCGGCTTCGAGAGGGCCGGAGAGGTAACGGGCGCGCCGAGCGCGGTCAACTTTTGCCGGAAATCGGCTTCGGCCGAGGCCGGTAGCAAGGCCAGCACGCTGACGCCGCTCTCGTTAGGCAGAGCCTTCGTGCCCGAGCCGCCAGCCTGATTGGCGGCCGCGATAATGGCTTTTGCGACCTCCTCTTGTTTCTCGCGCGGAACACTGATCCGGATCGGTTCGAGACCGAGGGTGGGCGAGGGGAAGGCCGCGGCGGCTGATTTCTGGAGCGACGTCTGGAGCTGGCGGCGGAGCGTCTCCTCCCGCGCCTGCTCCACTTCGCGAGATGGATTGTTGGCGTGGAAAATGTAGAAGAGGCCGAGGGCGACATTCATTGCCACGAGGACGGCAAACGCCGCTGCCAGCTGACGACCGCGCGAGCCGGCCCGGGTGGTCGCCGATGATTCGCCCGCCCGGCGTTCCGTGCCCCGATGGATTTGCCGGGCGGCGACAAACTGCTTCTGCAATTCGGGATCGGAGATGAGGGCGCGCTCGAGGCGTTCCCGCTCCGGCGCAGGCAGCTTCCCCTCGAGGTAATCGAAGAACTTTTCAGGTGTCATGTGTCATTTCGCTGAAGCGGAGTGCAAGTTAAACCGTGGCAATGGTTAGTCCAGAATGGGCGCGCACGGGGGCGTCCGGTTGCGATTGGAGAGCGGAATACCTAGATTACTACACTCGTGGGCGATAATGGAGACAACGCTGTCCAACCGCGCCGCAGCAGAAGTTGGATTCGTTGGCTCCTCATCGGCCTCGGCGCTATTTTTCTGGTGCTGGTCGTGTTTCATGGGCCGATTTTACGGGCGGTAGTGCGTACCGTGGCCGTCAAGGTCGCTGCTGGGCAGAACCTGAAGCTCGATTTCCGCGTCGAGGGAGGAATTCTCGGCGGAATCACCCTGCGCAATGTCCACGCCACGCCAACCGGCCCGTCGGCGGTGCAATCGCTCGACGCCGATCTCATTCGTGCGGATTACAGCCTGACGGATCTGGCCTTCCATGGAATGTCGAATTTCCTCAAGGACATCGAGGTGCGCAACGTGACCGCGGTGCTCGATCCGTCGAAGGCACCGCTGGCGACGCCGACTCCGCCGCCCAAGCCTAACGAGAAGATCAGTTTGCCGGCATATTTTCCCGAACGGCTGCAGGTAACGAACGTCAACGTGACGGTGCGCGGCCAGCCGAAGGATACGGTGGTGCGGGATTTCAACATCGGGCTTTATCCCGGTAAGGAAGGCGCGCTGCGGATCGACAAGTTGCAGATCCCGAATGTCCACGATTGGTCGGACATCACCGCCACCACCACCTACGCCAACAAGAATCTGTTCCTGCGCAACCTGACCTTTGACCAAGGACATCATTTCCAGACGGTCAATATCGACTTGTCGAAAGCGGGCGGCGGGAAGCTGGCGGTGGAAGTGAAGGGCTCGGTCGGTAAGGAAGGGACGATCGAGGGCAACGTCGGGCTGAGCACGACGAAGTCGTCGTTCCAGACCACGACGAAGGTGAAGGCCGCGGGGATTTCGTTAGGGCAATTGAGCGAATACTTCGGGCGGCCGGCGGGCGCGGTGGCCGGTGACGTGAAGAATTTCCAGATGGATTGGAAAGGCGCGCTCGACGCGCCACAGAGCTGGCAGGGCACGATCACGGCGCAGGTCGATAACATTCAGCAAAGCGGAATCGCGCTCGATCACGTTGGCCTCGACGTGGTAGCGGACAAGGGTGTGGCGACGGTGCGCGAAGCACGGATCGACCGGGGAACCAATCACATCCAGCTCGGCGGGACGGTGCAGTTACCGAAGACTACGGAGGGATTTCGTCGCACGCCGGGCGATCTGAAATTGAAGATCGACGCGCCGAACTTGCAGGAGCTGACGGCGTTCATGAATCCGCCTGCGACCGGCAGTCTGCAGGGAACGGGGACGATCAAGACGGACCAGTCCGTCGCTCGTCTGAATCTGGACTTAAAGGGCGACCTGATCGGCTTCGATAAGGCCGCAGTGAAATCGCTGACGGCGAAGATTTCTGCGACTAAGAAATTGCCGCCCACGGAGGCGACGGAAGCGCCCTACTACGAGAATCTGACTTCTTCGATTCAGGCGGAGCTGAGCGATGTCCGCTACGATCAGTACGTCGTCGACAGCGTCCGCGCCCAGATCAAGAG
>JALYOR010000308.1 GCA_030856765.1 Verrucomicrobiota bacterium
GATCTGAACCACGGCAGGCGGAGCGCCCGCCCTACAATTTCGCGCTTGGCTCGTCCTGCTTGACCCAGAGTTGGTCCTTCAAAGCCGCCAGCGCGGCGGCGCTTTCCGCTTGCTTTTTGCTCCGGCCGCTCCCTTCACCGAGGACCTGATTTTCCCAGACGACCTGAACCTGAAAGACCCGCTCATGTTCGCGCCCTTGTTGCGAAAGAAGTTCGTAGGAAGGACTGCGGGGCGAGATGGCCTGGAGCAGTTCCTGCAGTTGGCCTTTCGGGTTTACCTCCAGCGGCTCTTCTTCGAGCCGTTCGAGATCATCTTTCATTTCCGCCAGAATGAAACGCCGCACCGTCTCCAGATCGCTGTCGAGGTAGATCGCGCCGAGGAGCGCTTCGAAGGCGTCGCCGAGTGTGGAATCGCGTTGCCGGCCGCCGCTCGCTTCTTCACCGCGACCCATCAAGAGGTGCCGGCCGAGATCGAGGGCCGCGGCGCGCACCTTGAGCGAGTCGCGCGAAACGAGCCGCGCCCGCCGGGTGGTGAGACGGCCTTCTCCCGCTTCTATGTAGCGCGCGAAAAGGTGTTCCGTGATGACCATCTGCAGGACCGCGTCGCCCAGAAACTCGAGCCGCTGGTTATCGAACTGCGGCCGTTGTTTTTCGTGCGCGATGCTGGGATGGGTCAACGCCTCGGTGAGCAGGTGCGGATTCCGAAACTGGTAGGAAATGCGTTCTTCGAGCGGGTGCACGGCGGATTCGTCAGGGCGCGTGACCGCTCTGTTTTTCGTAGATCTCGATCGAGGTGACAAGATCGACCCCGCGTTGCAGGACCGCATCGTGCAGGGCAGGTTTGCCGCCGCCTTGAGCGCGGTTTTTCTGGGCCGCCTGGACGGCTTCGATTTCGGGGTTGGTGCCGGCGAGGAGGGCGGCTTCGTTCAGATGCGGACGATCGGTCTCGAAAACAAACGACGCCATTCCTTTCGTTAGGCTCTCCTGAAAAATTTCCCTCTTGGCCGCGATCGGCAGCGCCACGGGCAGGTCGGGCGGGACGCCGTCAGGAAAACGGGGCCGCCCATCGGGCAGGATCGCTTCGGCGGCGGCGACCCGCAAAATCTTGCCGCTTGGGAGCGGCCGATCAGCGTACGCCACGGCGCGTCCGGCGGTGGTCTGGCCGATCACGATGGCCCTCTTGCTTGTCCGCAAAACCGCGGCCAGGACTTCCGCCGCGCCCGCCGTCTCCACGTCGGCCAGGAGAACGACCAACCCCTGGTAGAGCGGCGTTTGATCGGAGACGAAGGTCTGCTGCGACTGCGCCGCCGGGCCGCGGAGAGTGAAGAGGGTTGTCCCCTTGGCCACGAAGCGTCCCGCGAAGTTGGCTGCCAGCGCGAAATTATTCGTCTCCGCGCTGGCGCGCAAATCGAGAATGACGGCGCTGATCTTTTTACCGGCGAAACCGCGCAGCGTCGCGTCGAGTTCCTCCAACTGCGCCTGGCTCAGTTCTCCGGGCCGCAAGTATCCGAGGTGACCGTCGAGGATTTCGCGATAAAATGGCGCCGGTGACGGCGCGGCGCTCTCGCGCGCCGGGAGGAGCATGACGCCGCGGCCGAGTCGATCGAGCACGCCGGCCAAAGTAGCACGTTGCATCTCCGTGTCGGTCAGGGACGCCGGGTTCAAATAATTTTCCCGGATCAGCGGAATCGCTTTTTGCAGGTCGGCCGCATCCAAGGTTTCGAGAAGGGGGGCCGGGGGCGGAGAAGGCGGGGGGGCGGCCGGCGAAGGCGACTGGCCGCGAGCGGCCAAGCCAAATAGTATCGTTAGGCTAGCGCTGAGGACGAGACGCACCATCGGTCGGCTCGACCTTAGCCTCAACCGCGGCAAGAGCAATATCGCGACGATAGTGGCAGCCCTCGAATTGGATTTTGCCGACCGCCTCGTAGGCGCGGTCGCGCGCCGCGGCGATGGTATCGCCCAAGGCAGTCACGGCCAGCACGCGGCCGCCGCTGCTCACGACGGCGCCGTTCTCGCAGCGTGTGCCGGCATGAAAGACGTGGACGTTTTCCATCTGCGCGCAGGTTTCCAGTCCGGCAATTTTCTTGCCGCTTTCGACGTTCCCCGGATAACCGGCGGATGCCATCACCACCGTGACTGCGGGGCGCGGGTCCATCTCGATTTTCACCTCGTCGAGCCGCCCGTCGATCGTCGCCTCCAGGATCGGCAACAAATCGCCCTTCAGCCGCGGCAGGATGACCTGCGTCTCGGGATCGCCGAAGCGGCAGTTGAACTCCAGGACCCGCGCGGTCTGGTCGGTGATCATCAAGCCTGGGAAAAGCAGCCCGGAGAAATGGATTTTCGCCTCCTGCAAACCGTGCAGAAGCGAATGCAGAATCTTCTCCTCAAACTGTTGGGCCAGCGCCGTATTCCAAGCAACGGCTGGGCTGTAGGCGCCCATTCCCCCCGTATTTGGGCCCTCATTTCCGTCGAGCAACCGCTTGTGATCGCAGGCCGTGCCAAGCAATTTGTAATGCTCGTCCGCGACCAACACGTGGAGTGAACATTCCCAGCCCTCGAGAAATTCCTCGATCAGAATCCTGGCGCCCGCTGCACCGAAACGTCTACGATCGATCATGTCGCCGATCGTTGCCATCGCCGTGGCGGGGTCCTGGGCAATTATGACGCCTTTCCCCGCGGCCAACCCGTCGGCTTTGATCACGACAGGGTAATGCAGTTTCTCGGCGAACCGACAGGCTTTGCGGCTCTCGTCGAACACTCCCGCCATCGCGGTTGGGACGCCTGCCGAGCGCATCAACTGCTTGGCGAAAACTTTCGACGACTCGAGCCGGGCGGCCGATTTGGTCGGACCGAAAATGCGGAGCTTGGTCTTCTGAAATTCATCGACCAGGCCCGCGGCGAGCGGATCGTCCGGGCCAACGACCGTGAGACCAATCTGATTTCGCCGAGCGAAAGTGAGCAGACCGTCGAAGTCGTCTGCCTTGATCGGCAGGTTGGTCCCAAGGGCTTCAGTCCCGGCATTCCCGGGCGCGCAAAAGATCGCCTCCACCTGAGGAGACTGTTGAAGTTTCCAAGCCAGCGCGTGCTCACGCCCGCCGCCGCCGACGACCAGCACCTTCACCGGTGCCGGCCTTTTGACTCTGGAATGCCCATAGATATAGCGTCGCCAAGACCGGAAACTCGCAAGTCCGAAATGGGGCTGCTCAGCTTTCGGCTCCCTTGGGGAACGCGTTGAGGAGCGATATCAGGGCAGGTTTGGTTTTCCAAGGAAAAAGTGCGGGCCGCTCGGAAAACACAATTTTTACCCCGCGCCCAGGCCGTTACCCACCGGCCAGAACGTTACTCTCTGTTTGCGTGCTGCCTCGGGCTCCGGTAAGAAAAACCATGCCGAAACTTGCCCGCAACGCGGCCTCCGTGATGAACGCGCATTGCCTTTCCCGGGTCATTCTGAGCCGGATCGCCGACAAGTGGACGGCGCTAATTATCCATGTGCTTGCTACCGGGACGCGACGTTACGCGGAGCTGCAGCGCGAGATCGGTGGCATCTCGCAAAAGATGCTTACCCAGACGTTACGCAGCCTGGAGCGCGACGGCCTGGTCGCGCGCAAAGTCTATCCGGTGGTCCCGCCCAAGGTGGAGTACGCGCTCACTCCGCTCGGCCGCACTTTGATCGAGCCGCTCAACGCTATTTGTCAATGGGCGGAAAAACACCTGCCGCAATTGGAAGCGAACCGCGCCCGGGCACGGTCGGAAGCGGCCAGTTCCGCCGCAGTCCGTGCCTAACGAACGGCGTGGAACTGAGAGCGGGTCGAGCGATTTTCTTTGTCAAGCGGGTGGACCGTCGTTATCAGAAATGTCGGTGAAAATTTCCGGGCGATGACCACGGCCACTCTTCCACGCCGCTCCTTTGGCCAAACCATGCGTGCTGACGTGTGGTGGGCGCAGCCGCTGGTCGTTTTTCTCGGGCTGGGAGCATTCATCGTTTACTCCACCTGGGCAGCGTTTCAGGGACAGAATTATCATTTCGGCCCGTATCTTTCGCCGTTTTATTCGCCGGAGATTTTTGGCGCATCATCGCATAGCTGGCTGGGTCCAAAACCGGGCTGGTGGCCGGCCTGGATGATTTTCTCGCCCGCGCTTCTCGTGCTCTGGGCGCCGGGCGGATTCCGGCTCACCTGTTACTATTACCGCGGCGCTTACTACAAAGCTTTCTGGGCCGACCCGCTCGCCTGCACCGTCGGCGAACCGCGCAAAACCTACCTCGGCGAGCGCTCCTTTCCGCTCATCATGCAGAATGTGCATCGCTATTTCCTCTATCTCGCGCTCCTCTTTATCCTCGTCCTCGCGATTGATGTCTGGAAGGCGATGTGGTTCACCGATCCGGCGACCGGCAAAACGTCGTTCGGCATGGGCGTGGGCACACTCGTGCTGGCGGTCAATGTCGTCCTGCTTGGCGGCTACACGTTCGGTTGCCATTCCCTCCGCCACCTCGTCGGCGGTTTTCTCGATCAATTCTCGAAATCGCCCACCGCTTATCGTGCCTACGCCTGCGTCGGATGTTTCAATAATCGGCACGGGCTTTGGGCCTGGATGAGCTTGTGCTGGGTCGCGTTCTCCGACATCTATGTGCGGCTTTGCGCCCTCGGGATCTGGCACGATTGGCGAATTTTTTAGGGAGAAGGAAGAGAAATCGAGAATCCCGAATCGATGCGTCGGCGGTGACATCCTGCGGCCCGAAGGTGGAAGCAGGAGCCGCGGTCGAACTCGCTGGCGAGGAATTTCCACGCCTTAGCGCATCTGAGACGGCACGCCTGGCGGCCGCTTCGCTGCGGCTGATGACAAACGAATTTGCCGCCTGTTGCGTCACGTGGTCGCGACTGGCCGGACTCCGAGCGGTTGGGACGAAGCTGCTGCCGGAGGCCAGAATGGCCGAACCGGCGCAGAGAATCGGGCGTTGCCGGGAGCGATCAGCTGGTGCGTCGGCGGAAGAAACGTCGGGCTCCCAGCAGCCCAAGCACACCAAGACCGACAAACGCTGTCGTGCCCGGCTCCGGCACAGGGCTGGAAACGAGAAAGTTGTCGAGCACGATGTCGAGGTTCGGCGAGGCGCCAGGCACTGTCGCTTCAATCGTCAGTCCGGTGATCGGTATGTTCGAGGTAAAGCCAATGAACTGGAACGTCGTGCCGTCCGGGATGGTCCCAAAACTGAAGCTGCCGAGGCTGATAGGGCCGGAAAACAAGTTAAAGGTGTAAAACTCCGAGATTAGCCCGGCGCCGAAAGGGCCATTGGAGGTGTTCTTGAATTCGAGCGCGAACGCGAGCACGCCGGCGTCGAAGGTGATGTCCGCAGTCGGGTCCGCCTTGTTGAGGGCTTGGGAGACATAAACGTCATTTGGGCCTTGGCCGACGTTGAAGCCATCGATGATTTGTTGCGTGTAATTGGAGTTATTATGGAAGGTGACATACCCCAGTTCCGTAAAGGTGTTCAGCGGCCCGGTGCCCGTGCCCTGCGCCAAGCCGCGCTCGAAATCAATGGTGTTGGTCGCCGCGGGCGCTGCCGCTTCAAACAAGGCGCGGTTGGTGTAAACCACGGTCTGCCCGTGCAGGGAACCGTTGGCGGCGAACAGGAGGCCGACGGCAAAGACTTGGAGGAACGTACGGCAGAAAAAAGGGAACTGACGAGTAGGTAACGTAGGCATCAACACGTCGTAAATGATTTTGTTTTTATTTGTCAAGCGCAAAAAACGGCCCCACGCACAAAAGTATCACGCTCGATCTTTCTTCCGGTCGGGTGGCCGGCATCGCTGCGCGTGAGGCGACTGGCTGCAAGACTGCGGTAAGTTCAAAGCGGACAGATGAATTGGGACCAATACCTGCCGCCGAATCGTCAATACTCTCAGTGGCGGTCACGGCCATGGAATTGTTGCTGGCGGTCGGTATGATCGAGGTCGTAGGCGGCATTGGGGTATTACTTCGATCGTGCCTAACGAAAGAGCTTCTCGGTGTGCAGCGAAGCTGATTACATCCCATCTCGAGGAAGAAGCCAGTCGAGCGCATCATGCAACTTCTTCAGGGAACTGCCGTCGATCGGAGAGTTATGGTCCGCACCGGGAAGCTGGATGACGCGCTTTTCGCCGGCGTACGCATCCACAACCAACGCCTGATAACGAGGCGCCACGACCTCATCCTCTTCCGCGAGGAGAAAGATGGCGGGCGACCGCGTCGCCCGGGCGTTGGCGATACTGTCGAGCTCAGGCGGAATCTTTCGCGCCAGCGGACCCGTCAGCAACCGGAGATTCCACCAGCCAAACTGGCGGCGAATCATTTCCCGAATCGGCGGCGGATTTTGCAGGATCAGGCCCGCCAGCGGACGCTGCGCGGCGATATTCAGGGCGACCGTCGTGCCCAGGCTGGTGCCGAAAACGACGATCGGGCGTTCCTGCGCGACCTCCTGCAGGGCGTCGAACGCGGCGAGACCGGCGGGGCCAAGTTGCGCCAACCGCGCCGGGCCGGTGCTGCCGCCAAACCCGGGATAGTTCACTCCCCAGACTTCGACCGCGCGCCCGTTCCACATTTCCGCTTCCTCCGCGGGCCAGTATTCCGCGCGGTCGGCATTGCCATAAAAA
>JALYOR010000309.1 GCA_030856765.1 Verrucomicrobiota bacterium
TCCTTCTGCGTCGCCTCATCCATCCAGTCATTCGTCTTAATCCGGTCGGCCAGTGCAGCCTTCAGATTATTGACCATCTCGAGGGCGCGCTTCTTGGCTTCCGGCGGGAAATGATCGGCCACATAGAGTTTGCCCAGGGCTTCGCCGACCTCGTTGTCGATGGCCGCGACGACGCGCTTCCAACGGGGCTTGAGTTTCTCCGTGCCGGAGAGGGTCTTGCCGTAGAAAGCGAAGTTTTCATCCACAAAATCCTGCGAGAGCATCGGCGCGCTATCGTTCACGAGGTGCCAGCGGAGATAGGTCTTCCACTGATCGAGTGAAACACTCTTAAAAACGGCGTTGGCCGCCCTGAAGAAGTCGGGCTGGCCGACATTAACCGCGGCGGGCGCAGTCAGGCCGATCTGCTGGAGGTAAGTGTCCCATTTGAAGTTAGGCATGAGCTTCTGCAACTCAGCCTTGGACATCTTGTTGTAGTTCTTTTGCGGGTCGCGCAATTCCACGCGAGTGCGGGCCGGCTTGGCGAGCGAGGTTTCGACTTCCAACACGGTCCTGGCATTCGCGGCAGAAGCCTCCGGGGAATCGCCGAGCAAGGTAAACATCCTGGTCACGTGAGCGACGTATTGGTCACGGAGCTTCTTGGAAGCGTCGTCGTCTTTGGTGTAGTAATCGCGGTCGGGTAAGCCGAGACCACCTTGGAAGGCCTGGGCAATGACTTTGGTGCTGTCCTTGTCATCCTGGCCGGAGGTAAATGCAAAGAAAGCCGTAACCCCCATGCTATGGAGATGGCCGATCTCCTCGGTTAGAGTGCTGAGATCCTTGATCTCGTCGATCCGTTTCAACTCCTCCTGCAGCGGCTCTGCTTTGGCCTGGTTGATGGCCTCTTCGTTCATCCCGCTGGCATAGAAGTCGCCCACTTTCTGGATTTCGGAGCCGGCGGCCTTTTCGATTTTCGATTCGCCAGCCGCTTGCGGGGCCAGCTTGTCCGCTTTCTCGGCGATCTCACGAAGAGCCTCGTTATTCTTTTCGATGAGCTCGTTGAAGCTGCCCCAGCGCGAATACTCCGGCGGGATCGGATTGTTCTTCATCCAGCTGCCGTTGGCGTAGGCGAAGAAATCGTCCTGCGGCTTGACCGAGGTATCCATGTTGGCCGGGTTGAGAGCCGGCGGATTCTTGACGACGTCGGGTTGGTCAACAGGGGCAGTCGCAGCGGCGGGAGTGGCTGCAATCGGCGGTGGATTTTGGCTGGTGGCCGGCGACGCCGGTGAGGAGCCGGGCTCCGATTGCGCGAGCAACGTGGCGGCGCAGAACACGCCGAAGGAATAATAGAGTACGGTCTTGATCATAAATGAGGTATGCGACAGTCTGCGGCGATGGTTTGAGATGCAAATCTCGCACGCTGACGCCGGAAGCATCGCAAGGGGCGTGCCACCAATCCTCCTTCGTTGGAATCAATTAACCAAGAGGTAGTTACTACGCTACTTACTTTGATCTGGTATCGGGAGGAAGAGCGTTGTTGGGAAAAATCCGTCCCATTTTCGCAACGATTCCTCCGACGCGAACCTTCTGCCCGGCGTACCGACCGCGCTACAGTTGCTCGAGCTTGTAGCCCTTCTTCTGGAGCAAATCGACGACGCTGTTCTGACCGCAAAAATGAGCCGCGCCCGCCACAATCGCGCTCGGTTTGCCACTCTTGAAGACGGTTTCGATCTTGGGAATCCAGCGCAGGTTACGGTAGTCGAGGAGGCGCATTTCCGCGCCGGGGTTCAGCTTTCGATCCTTTTCCACCTCCGCGGTCATCGCCGCGACGTCGCCACTTTTCCAGGCCGCACGCGAAGTGTTGAATTCATCCCGGCGCTTGTCCCCTTTCACGAGCGCATCCAACAGGAGAATTTCGGCATCGATATCCGACATCCCAGCCAGCACGTCGACATGCTGGGAGGTCGTCTCGAGTTCGCCGCAAGCCTTACCCGAACGCATCGCCTGATAGCTGAAATAACGATCGACGCCATGCTGGCCAAACACGTCGCTGTAACCGCGAATTCCCCAGATGTAATACGTAATCGCCCAAGGACGGAGGTTCGTCATGTCCTTGACGTAGTGTTCACCGAAATGGAAGTCGTGCCCGAGGTAGTTGGAGATGCGGAATTTTTTCTCCAGAAAGGTCCACGTCTGAGGATGAATATGGTGCCGGATGTCGTCTCCGTTGCGATAGGTGGTGGCGGCGTCCCATTTCTTGCCGAAATCGCTCTTCCGATCGGGATCGACTTCAAAAAGAAACTGCTGCGACTCGTGCAGCGCTTCATAATATGGCTTGGGCAGTGGGTAATCCTTGCCGCTGAGCGCATGAAGTGTCCCGACGAGATAACACGGCACCGGCGTGTTGGTCACCCGCCAGACGAAAGCGGTGCCCGCCTCGGCGGAGCGAAAAGCAAACAGGACCGCTGCGAACAGAACGCAGCCCGCGATAATCCCCAAGGGGGAACGTTTTCTGATCATTTCGCTTTGTAGCGCCTCGCCCGAAAAGCGTCAACAGGGTTTGCGGTGGCATGACCGCAGGACATCTTGCCGGCGACCATGGCCGCGAACCATCAACGAGGACGTTCTCCGGCGGAATCGGCCACCGAAGCCCTCGCGTTGGTCCGTCAAGTTTATGCGGAACTGGCGACGCGCCCCATCGAGCGACAATGCCTGCGGCGGACGGAGTGCTGCCAGTTCAAGCTTACCGGCCTTACTCCTTACCTAACAAAAGGCGAGGCCGTGCTGGCGGCCAAGGCCTGGCGTGCAACCGGGCGCAAAGCATTGCCAGACTGCGCGGGCGGCGCGTGCCCGATGCTGGAACCGGCCTCCGGCAAATGTTTGATCTACGCCGACCGGCCCTTCGGTTGTCGCACTCACTTCTGCGCCCCCGCGGGCGGACCGATGGCGCGGCGCGGCGTCCTCGATTTGATTCGGCGGCTGGAAACGATCGACGCGCAACTCGGAGGCGATGGCCCGCGCAAATTGCCCGGCGCGGTCGCGGCGGCGCTAGCCGATCTCGCCTAACGAAAAGGCAGAGAGACGTAACCTGGGCAATCAGGCCGCTTTCCTGGCACTCGCCTTTGTGGTCTTCTTCCCTCGCTTTTTCTTGCTGCCCTGCGATTGGGCGAGGCTTTCCTGCAGGACGGCGACCAGATCGATCACTTTCGACGAAGGCTTCTTTGGCTTCGGCTTCGCTTCGATTTCTTCGCCCCCCGATTCCACTTTTTCCTCAATCACCTCGAGGAGCGCGTCGCGATAGTCGTCTTTGTATTTTTCCGGATCCCACTTGTTGCTCATGCTCTCCACCAGCGCCTTGGCCATATCGATCTCGCGCTTTCCCGGCTCCAGTTTTTTGGGAACGTTGAGCTTCTCCGCATCAGAAAGTTCTTCGGCAAAATGCATGAGCTCGAGCACCAGGGCATGCTTCAGCGGTTTCACTCCGGCTAGATATTGCCGCGTTTTGATGATCACCTTGGCGATGCCGACCTTCCTGGTTTTCTGCAGGGTCTCGCGCAGCAGAGTGTAGGCTTTGTCGCCGCCCTTCTGCGGCTCGAGGTAGTACGGCTTGTAGAAATACATCGGGTCGATTTCCTCCAGGTCGACGAAGTCCTGGATGTCGACCGTCTGCGTCGCCTCGAGATCGACCCGCTGGAAATCCTTCTCGTTCAGCACGACGAACTTCCCTTTTTCGTACTCGTAGCCCTTCACGATCTGGTCCCATGAGACTTCCTTGCCATCCTTCTCGGCCACCCGCTTGTAGTTGACCGGGCTCAAGTCACTCCCACGCAGCAGCCGGAACTTCAGATCTTCGCGCCGCGTCGCGGGATAGAGAGCGATGGGAATGTTGACGAGGCCGAAGCTGATACTGCCTTTCCAAATTGCGCGCATGGCAAGAGAAGTTCGCGTCTCGAGCGACAGTTGCGCGCCCCTCGCTTGAGACCCTCTGCTTCCTTGCCACCCGCAGTCAGAGGCGTAGGCTGGCACTTCGTCGGTGTTCGGCGGTCCGAGCCATGCCTCATCATGTGGACGACTGCGACGCGAGCGGCGGTTATGGCTTGGCGGCGGCTTTCGGTATCACCCCGATCTTTTGGGCGAAGGCGATGAAGCGCGGGTCGTCCTTGTAGGCGCGTAGGAAAGGATCGCTCAGCAGGAGGGTCACACCCGCGTCGTGTGTCGCCCAGCCGCGCTCCAGCCACTCGAACATCTTTGCCGGTTCTCTGCGCAGCGCATAGACCTGCGCGATTTGGCTGCCGGCGTCGGCGGGATTTTCGTCGATCAGTTTTTTCAGGGCCGCGTCGGCCTCGGCCCGGTCGCCGTTGGCGAAATGGGCCAGCGCCAGTGAATAGGTGCGCCAGAACGGATCGGTTTCCTGTTTCGCCAATTCGACGGCGGCGCCGGGTTTGCCGCGCAGAATCTGACACAGCGAGAGCTGCATGTAGCTCTGGGCTGACTGTGGCTGCAACGAGATGACCTGGCGCATCGCCGCCTCCGCCTCGTCGTAGCGGTCGAGTGCGGTGAGATAGGTGGCGAGGTTGAAGTGGGATCCAATGCGTAACGGATCAAGCGCAATTGCTCGTTGCGTGAGCGCGATGCCTTCCTCGAGCCGGCCAAGGGAGGACAGCAGCAGCGCGAGAGCCGCCGTCACCGTCGCATTCTGCGGCGCTAGCTCGGAGGCGCGGCGGAGTTCCGCTTCCGCGGCGGCGAAATTGAAATCGACGTCCGCCAGGAGCCGGCCTTGTGCCAGATGCGCCTCGGCGAGATTCGAATCCAGCTCGAGCGCTTTCTCTGCCGCCGCACGGGCTTTCGCGATTAGCTCTTCTTTTTCTTTCGGCGCAAGACCCCCGAAGCGGGTGTCGAGAAACTCCGCCGAATAGGACAGCTTCGCATAGGCGAGCGCGTAACGCGGGTCGAGCCGGATCGCCTCCTCGTAGAAGCCGATCGCCTTCCGGACGTCGTCGGCGGGGCCGCGTTCTTGGTAAAAATTTCCCTTCAAGAGCGCGTTGTAGGCGTCGACATTCTGGTTCGAAGGCGTGGCCGCAGTGGTCAACTGCGCGGTCTGCCCGTTGCTCCCGAGGAGCGCGACCTTGAGCTGCTTCGCCACTGCGCCCGCGATCTCCGATTGCAGCGCGAAGATGTCCTTCAGTTCCCGGTCGTAGGTGTCGGACCAGACATTGGCGCCATCAGCGGATTTGATCAGCGCTACCGCGATGCGGACCCGGTCGGCGGACTTCCGCACGCTGCCTTCGAGCAGATAATAGACGCCGAGCTTCGCGCCGATCGTCTTGCTGTCATCCTTCGTAGCTTTGAACTGAAAAGACGAGGTGCGGCCGACGACCTTCAGGTCCGGCAGACGCGAGAGCGACGAGATGAACTCTTCCGACATGCCGTCGGAAAAATACTCGTTAGCCGGATCGCCGGTGGAATTGACCATCGGCAACACCGCGATCGACTTTTCGGGAACGGAAGCGCCGTTTGTCGCTGGTCGACGCGCAGCGAAATAGTATGCAGCTCCCGCGGCGAGGATCGCGGCGAGCGCGAGGGCGGCGATCAACCCGACATTGCTGCGTCGCGCGGGTTTCGGTTTCGCCTGCTGAAATTTCTCCGGCAACGCAGCGTTGCCCAGAGGCTCAGCGTAAAGATTGACCAAATGGAGCCGGACGCCGTGCTTGACCTCGCAATCGCCGAGGTCGTGCAAACGCGGCGCCCATTGCCGGTATTGTACCAGATCATCGGCCACGTGCTGCGAGAGGAGGATGTGCCCGGCGTCGCCGCAATCCATCACCCGTTGCGCCATGTTGATGCCGGCCCCGGCGATGTTGGTGCGCCCGCTCACATCCTTCACCTCACTCACTGGTCCGCTGTGAATGCCCATGCGCACCGGAAGTTCCGGATGCTTCTGCAGCGCCTCGGCGATCTCGAGCGCGCACCGGGCCGGTTCTTCCGCGCTGTGGCGGAAGACCAGCGCCATCCCATCACCGGTCGGCAGCCTAACGAGTTGTTCGTCCGTCGCTTCGCGCACCGGTGCAGTGGCCAGCACGATCTCGGTGAGCTGGTTGAGCCGCTCCTTCTGTTCCTCGATCAGGAGCCGGGAGTAACCGACAATGTCGATGAACAGGACGTGCCAGATCTCGAACTGAGTCTCGTTCTGAACTTCGGACATCGGATATTCTACTTCGGCGCCTTCGCGGCGACGAATTCCTCGAAGCGCGGATCGCCGCGGAGCGGCTCCCAGAAAGGATCCAGCTTGAGCCTGCCGTAGTTCGCGACGATCGAGGCGCCAGGCGTCGGACCAGCCAGGGCCAGGTACTGCAACGCCAGATCCTTTTCGCCTACCCACGCGGCGATGATGGCGAAGTAAATCTGCATTGCCTGTCCGTTGGTGCTGTCCTTCTCTACCGGCATCAACTCCATCGCACGTTTTCCTTCCTCCAGGGCCAGCTCTTTCTTTCCCAGTGCGGCATCGATCAACCCCAGAACGCAAAGGGCGGGCCCGTACTCCTTTTGCCTGGCCACCACTTGCTCCTGTTCAACGCGTGCGGCGGCAAAAGCCTCGGCCGCTTTGGCCCTGTTGTGCATCACCCGGGCGAGGAGGCCTTCACCAAAATGACGACTTAATACAATGGTGTTGTCGTCCCAGACCGGATTATCACCGAGGGCAGCGAGAGCCTGCTCCGCGCCAGGCCAGTCGCGTTCCCAAAGCGTGCAGGAGAACCAGGCGTCAGCCACGTCGGCGATCGACGCCGGCTGTTCTGCGCGAAGCCGTTCCACAAGCTGGCAGAGTGGTTTGGTATCAGCCTTCCAGTAAAAATCGACCCGAGCTCGTTCCAGCTTCAAAGAAACGTCATCGGGGGTGATCGCCAAAATGCGGTCGAGAACCGCCGCCGTTTCCGGATACCGGAAACCCTGTCGATAGCTGACGGCAAGCTGCCCAAGAAGAAAAGTATTTCGCGGATCCAGCTCCGTCGCGCGCTGCAACTCACGCAAGCCCTCCTCGGGCTTTCCCTGTCGGCGCAGGATGTAACCGGTCAGCGCGTAGACTTGTGGATCGTTGCTCAAACCGCGGCGCGCGAATTCCAATTCTGCCAGGGCGCCTTTGTAGTCCCGCAGTGCAAAATAAAGGTGAGTGGCTCGGGCGAGGTGCGTCTCGGGCGCATCGGGCCGCAGCCGAGCGACGCCTTGCAGAGCAGCGTCCGCCTGGGCCAGGCGTTCGGGGGTATGGTCACCTTCGACCGCGTAGAGGCGCCCGTGAGCTACGACAAGCTGACCGTAGGCTTCGAAAAAGGATGGATCGCGCGCGATCGCACTGTTCAAGTCGTCAATCGCCTGCCGGAAATTTTTGGCGGTAAAGGATGTTCCAATAAAAGCCGGCGTAAGCAGGAGAGTCTTGGCGCGGCTGTACTCTTCGAAAGCGACCACGTCAGCCGTGGGCCTTGCTGCAATCGCGGCCTTCTCGCTCGGCGAGAGTTTGGCCTGTAACTGATCGGCAATCGCCTTGGCAATCTCGCTTTGGATGGCGAAGACATCATCGAGTGGCCGATCGTAGATTTGCGCCCACTGATGCGCATCAGTGCGGGCGTCGATCAACTGCGCGTTGACGCGGACTTTGCCGGCCGCGCGCTGCACGCTGCCTTCCAGTAAGTGCGCCACGCCGAGCTGCTGACCGATCTCGCGCAGGTTGCGTTGCGCCCCGGTCTTATACTGCATCACCGAGGTACGACTGATGACCTTAAGGTCGGCAATCTTCGCGAGGTTGGTGAGAATTTCGTCCTGCACGCCATCGGCGAAGTAGGCGTTCGCTTTTTCGTCGCTCAGATTTTCAAAGGGAAGAACGGCGATGCTTTTCTCGGCGATTACCAAAGCCGTCGCCTGGCTCGAGGTTGGAGTCGGGCCGCTCATCAATCGTGGCCGGAAAAACTGGAAGGCGAACATCCCACCCGCGACGACCGCTACGGCCGCGGTGATGCCAATCAGCTTCCGGCCAGTCCGGTGGGT
>JALYOR010000321.1 GCA_030856765.1 Verrucomicrobiota bacterium
AGGGGATCGGCTATTGCAACATCACCAAGTGCTGCACGAAAGTCTGCCCGGAGGAGATTCACATCACCGACAACGCGATCATCCCATTGAAGGAACGGGTGGTGGACGATTACTACGACCCGCTCGGCTGGCTTTGGAAAAAAATGCGGCGCCGCAACGAGCGCACGGCCAAACGACCGTCCGCCTAACGAACATGTCCGAGCTAAAATCACTATCCAAGGAAGCCATTCCGGCCGCGCTGGAAAAAGCGGAGCGTTATCGGCTGCTCAACGAACCGGGGGAAGCGGAGAGCATTTGTCTCGATATTCTCGAGGCCGATCCGGAAAACCAGAGCGCCATCATCACTCTCCTCCTCGCCATGACCGATCGCTTCAGCAAAGGCTATGGAGTCAGTGATACACCGGCGAACCAGCTTTTGGCGCGGATCGAGGGCGAGTACGAGCGCGCTTATTACGCCGGCATCCTGGCCGAGCGCCGGGCCAAGGCCAAACTGGCGCAGGGGAGCCCGGGCGCGAGCCATTACGCTTACGACGAGCTTTGCGAGGCGATGCGACAGTTTGAGATCGCGGAGAAACTTCGCCCGGCGGGCAACGACGACGCGCTCCTGCGCTGGAACACCTGCGCCCGCATGATGGCGAAGAACAAACTGGCTGCGCGCGAGGAAGATCGAACCGAGCCGGTGCTCGAATAGAACGCCCGCTACGCGCCCTGCGTTACGGCTCCCCGTCCTGCGGCGGGTCGGGATGACAAGCGTTCCCGCCGCATCTGATTTTGAGGAAGGATTCGCGACGCTGGTTCACTGGGACTAGAGAAAGAGGGTGAATCGAGTCTCCCAATCGGAGGTCATTGATCGTGATCCAACCAAGGTCCGCGCCATGTTTCAGCGCGTCGCCGGCCGCTATGACTTGGCCAATCATCTCCTCAGCGGCGGGCTCGATTTTTCGTGGCGTGCGCGTGCCGCTGAGATCGTCACGGAGTGGAATCCGGCGCGCTTGCTTGACCTCGCGACAGGCAGTGGCGATCTTGCCCTAACGATCGCTCGCCGCTTGCCGGCGTCTGAAATTACGGGCGCGGATTTTTGCGCGGAGATGCTGGCCAAGGCAAAGGAGAAAGGCCTCGTCCGGACGGTGGTGGCCGACGCGCTCGCTTTGCCTTTTCCGGACGCGAGCTTCGATGCGGTGACGGTCGCTTTTGGCCTGCGCAACATGGCGGACTGGGGCCTGGCGTTGCGCGAGATGGCGCGCGTTCTGACTCCAGAGGGACATCTTCTGATTCTCGATTTTTCGCTCCCAAGCGGCGTCTTGCGTCCGGTTTATCGAGCCTATCTTCATCACATCCTGCCGTGGGTGGCCGGCCTCGTGACGGGCGAGAAAAAGGCCTACAACTATCTTGGGGCTTCGATCGAGAAATTCCCCAGCGGCACCGCGATGTGCGAGCTCATCGCGCAGAACGGATTCCGGGAAGCGACCGCTGAGTCGCGTTCCGGCGGCATCGTCACGATCTACTGCGGCGCGCGTTAGCTAGTCGTTAGGGGTAACGGTCGGCGCCGCTACCGGTGCACTGACGGCTCCCGGATTCGGCGAAGGCGAAGGGGTTGAAACGGGCGCTTGGGAGAGCGGCAATTTGAAGGCGGTGAAATAAGGATTGCTGATCACGAAAGCGCCCTCTTTGCCATCGATCTTCGCATACCACATTGCATTCTCGGTGCGGTTGCCAAGCGTGAGTTTGTGCAAGGTCTTGTCATCCGGCGAGGTAGAGAAAGTGATCACCAGTGGAGGCTTCTCAAAGCCGTGGGCCGGAGTCGTAGCTCCGACCCAGCGGACGGCACGCAAGGTAGCCAGGGTGTTGAGCATCGACTGCAAATTGACCTCGTCGATAGGGCCTTCGCCTTTGACCCATTTCCACCCCTTCGGCCCGCTGCGCTGGAGGGATTCCTCGCGCTCCATCACGCGCGAGACACGATGGATCTGCTCCGGCTTGAATTTGAAGACGGCCAGTTCCTGCCATTGCAATGGATCGACCCAGATCTTGGATAATAGTTGGTGATCAACTGCGACGATGAAGGGTTCTTCGCCGATCCTGGCGTAAACCTCGTTACCCTCAATCTTGCCGAAAGAGAGAGTCAGGAACGGCTGCTCGCCGGCACCGGTTTCGGCGGTGTTCTCGGAGGCGAAGGAACTGAACGTTAGGCGCAGCTGTGGTTGATCGAGCCCGTACTTCGGCAACTCCGAGGCGGTGTCAGCGACGAATTTGCTCACCTGCTGGTCGTTGAGGGTGTCGATCAGGCGGCGCACCTCGTCGTGGTTGGCGGGCTGGTTATTCTGGCTGGCGATGGTCCAGTTTTGCTCTTTGCGTGCGAGCGCGATTTTCGGCTGGCCGGCCGCTTCGATGTGGATCCGATCCAGGTTGTTGGTGTCGAGCCGGACGAGATGACGATCACGGAGGTCGTTCGGGCGGACGGTCAGCAGTTCCTCGGATTTCTTAGGGAGGGCGTAGATGGCATTGCGGGGCAGATAGCGAACGTAAATCGCATCCTTGATTTTCTCCGCGGCCGATCCGATTTGCAGCATCCGACCATTCTTGTCATCGGCGGCGTAGATGGTGACGGAGCCACGCGGCTCCGAGAGACCGTAGGCGTGGAGGTCGCCCTTGTCTTCGCCGACGAATTCCTGGACGCGCGCGTTCGTGACCTGGGCGAGCAGATCGCCGATCTTCTGGTCGTCGCCGCGAGCCTGGAGCGGTTTCACGATTTCCCAATGCTCGTTTTTCTTTGCGAGTTCGATTTCGCCCGCCGGGCTTTTCAGAACGGCGCGCGTTACTTGTGCAGTTGTGAGGTCGGTGAGCTTGCGATCGCGGAAATCATCCGGCTTTTTCGAGATATCGGCGCGCACATTCTGCGGAGCGATGAAAACGTCCTTCGAATCAGCGAAGCGGACATACATTTTGCCTTCGAGGGCAGCGTCTTTGCCCAAAAAAATCTCCGGGGGCCCCTGCGGAAGGATCAGGCGCAAGCGCAGCTTCGGTTGCACGAGCCCGAATTCGCTCATCCGCCCTTTGTCCGCCGTCACATCCTTGGCCGGGATAAGGCCTTCCTTGCTCCAATTCTCGAGATCGCTGATCAGATTATCGACCGCCGCGCCATCCGCCTGGTCTTTCACCGGTTGCGTGAGGCGCCATTTACCACCCTGCCGCCGCAGTTCGATCCGATCGTCGCCATTCTGAATCGCGATCCCTTCCAGTTTCTCGCGCTCGAAGTTGACCACGTTACCGGCCTGGCGTTCGGCCTCGACCGTGTTCGGTTTCTTGCTCTCGAAAAACTTGATCCAGACGCCGAGCCCGATGGCCAGCACAAGGAGTAGGAGCGTGGTTCGGGTCTTCATGGCCGATTCGTTAGGCGCGGCGGCGCCACCAGACGAAGAGCCCGAGGAGAGCGGGCACCAGCGGCATCAGGACGAGGATGATCCAGCGCAAGCTGCGGAGCGATTCTTCGTTAAGAGTGAAGGTCAGTGTTTGCGGAACTTTGGGCGCGATCCCGATCATTTGTTCGCGGCTGAGGAGCCAGTTGAGGCTCGCGGAAACAAAATCGAGTCCCTGCTGATCCTGGGTGAGCGCGTTGTCCTGGATGAAGGTCGAATTCGAGATCACCACCAGTCTCGCGGAGTTGATCTGCACCCGCGCATCGGCGCTGCCGCCCTTTTCGATCGAGGCGGCGATGACCAAGGGATCGCCCTTGTCCCTGGCCGGGTCGAATTG
>JALYOR010000323.1 GCA_030856765.1 Verrucomicrobiota bacterium
CCGCTGGCGATGGTGCTCGCCGCAAAGCTGTGCGGGTAAATCGTAGCCGGGGTCGTGAACCCGGCAGCGGCAGCCGGGCCACAACTGCCACAGTTGCGTCTCGGGGCGGCTATCAGGGTTTGGGCCCTTACCAAACTAGCGACCCGTGTGAGCGTTTTAACGCGTACCCATGATTACCTCTGGTCGCATTCGAGAACTTTTAAATAAAAAGCCGTTCCAGCCCTTCAGGCTGTTTCTTTCGGATAGCTCCCGTCACGACGTGCCTCACCCGGAATTCGTATGGGTTTTTGGGGCCGAGTTTTCGTCGGCATTCCAGGGCAGGGCACAGCGCAGAGCGCCGAGGGTAGAGGGTAGAGGGTAGAGGGTAGAGGGTAGAGTGTAGAGGGCCGAAGGTCGAATCAAGGAACTCGCAATCCTACACTTGACCCGAATCGAGGAATTGCCTCCGCGCAAAGCGAAGAGCTAGCGCGGTCCCCCACTTGCTCGCCGCGGCGCGAGATAATTTCCCGGTGAAGCATCTGCAACAAGTTGCATTCACGATTCAAGGCATGGACTCGCGATGTTTGCGAAGCTCCCCGGTATCGTGCCGCACACTCCTCTGATGCAGACTCCGAAAAGTAAAACCGCCGCCGCCGATGCTCTGGTCGGGCTTTGGACGATCGCGCTGGCCGCCTTCGTCGTCGCCGGTCTTTATTTCACCCGCGAACTGCTCATCCCGCTCGCGCTCGCCGCCCTCCTCACCTTTCTGATCGCGCCGTTGGTCACGCGCTTGGAGCGCTGGATCGGACGCATTGCGGCTGTGCTCCTGGCAGTGCTTCTGATTTTCAGCGTCCTTGGCGCCGCCGGCTACCTGCTCACCCGGCAACTGGTCGACCTCGCCACCAAGCTCCCGGATTACAAGGTCAACATCGCGGCCAAACTGCACGCCTTCGATGCGCCGCGCGGCGGGAGTCTGAGCAAGTTCTCGGAGACGATGGAGGCGTTAAAGAAAGAACTCCCCGGTAACTCGGAATCGCCTCCCCTGGTCGTGACCCAGCAACCGGGCAAACCTGAAACCGCGATCGCCACTCCGCCGACTCCGGTGACGCCCGCTCTCCCGGTCAAGGTAGTGGAAACGTCGAAGGGGAATCCAATCGACTTGATGAAAGCGATCGTGGCGCCGCTCCTCGGTCCGCTCGGGACGGCGGCCCTCGTGCTTCTTTTGGTTATCTTTATGCTCCTGCAGCGCGAAGATCTGCGCAGCCGCTTCATTCGTCTGATTGGCCAGGGCCGGATCAGCGCGACCGCGCGCGCGATGGAAGATGCGGGCGACCGCGTCTCGCGCTACTTGCGGATGCAGCTCTTGGTCAACGTCACTTTCGGGGCCTGCGTGGCGGTCGGCCTTTATTTCATCGGCGTGCCGAACGCTCTGCTCTGGGGTTCGCTCGGCACCGTCCTCCGTTTTATTCCGTATATTGGCCCGTGGATCGCGACTCTGCTCCCGACGGCCGTCGCGCTGGCGGTCTCGCCCGCCTGGTTGATGCCGCTGCTCACGGTCGCCCTTTTCATCGTCATCGAGCTGGTCGTGGCCAATGCCATCGAGCCGCTCCTCTACGGAAAACACACCGGCATTTCCTCCATCGCGCTGATCGTGGCGGCGGTTTTCTGGACGTGGCTCTGGGGGCCGCTCGGATTGATGCTCTCCACTCCGTTGACGGTTTGCCTGGTCGTCATGGGCCGGCATGTCCCGCGCCTCTCGTTTCTCAGCACCCTGCTCAGCGATGAGGAAGCGCTCACGCCGGCGCAGGAATGTTATCACCGGCTCCTCATCGATGGCCTCGATGAAGCGAGCGCCCTGGCCGAGACCTTCGTGAAAGAAAATTCCCTCACCGCGCTCTACGATGCGGTCCTCATCCCGGTGGTGAGCGCCGCCGAGATGGATCATCGACGCGAAGCGCTCGATGCGGAACAGCGCACCGCCGTCGATCAAGGCGTGCGCGATATCGTGGAAGACTTCGGCGATCGGCCGCTCCCGGCATCGAAAAAAGATGCCGACCAACTCGTGGCCGAGCACATTCCGAAGATCTCCCTGCCCGCGATGGACTCCCGGATTTACTGCCTGCCGGCCCGGGCGGAACGGGACGAGATCGCCGGGCAAATGCTCGCCCAGCTCCTCGCCAGCACCGGCGCCCAGGTCCAGAACGCCTCCGCCCGGCTGACCGCGGGCGAATTGATCGAGCTCGCGGCCCAGGCCGAGATCGACGCCGTCTGCATCTCGGTCGTGGCCCCTTCCACCGTGATCCACGCGCGCTACCTCGCGACCAAGCTGCGTGCTCGCCTAACGAAAACAAAAATCGTCGTCGGCCTCTGGGGCGCGACCGAAAACCTGACCGAAGCCGCCCAGCGCCTGCGCGATTCCGGCGCGGACGAAGTGGTCACGACCCTGGCCGACGCCGTCGTGCAAATCGCCAAGCTCGTCCCGCGCTTGAGCGACGAGATGATGCCGGCGCCGATCCCGACCGATGAGGAGCAACGCCTGCGTGCGCTCGGGGAATTGAAACTCCTCGACACCGCGCCCGACCCGCTCTTCGACCGCATCACGGCCAAGCTGGCGCGGATTTTCGACGTGCAAATCGTCCTCGTCTCGCTGGTCGATCGCGACCGCCAATTCTTCAAAAGCCAAAGCGGCCTGCCCGCGGACCTGGCCGCGACCCGCGAGTCGCCGCGCGCCGTCTCGATCTGCGGCCACGTCGTGGCGGAGAACGAACTCATCGTGGTCGAGGACCTGGCGCGCGACCGGCGTTTTGCCAATAACCCGCTCCTGCGCGAGCGCGGGCTGCGCTTTTATGCCGGCGCGCCACTGCGCGCGCCTAACGGTCAACCAATCGGCACTCTCTGCCTGCTCGACCCGAAGCCGCGGCAGTTTTCCGCGCGGGAGATCACCCTGCTGGAGGAATACGCCGCCGATATCACGGAAGAAATCGAGCGCCAGAACTCCTCCGCTCCCGCCAGCGTGCCGGCGGCAACCTAACCGGCGCAGGATTTGCCCGGCACCCGACGATGCCGCCGCGCGAAAAAGGAATTGTTCGCCGACTTCCGGCAACTCCTTTAACTTTGCCGCACTGCCGAAATGGAAACGCTGGAAGAGATCAAGGCGCGCGCGGAAGCGGCGGTCGCCGGAGCGAG
>JALYOR010000336.1 GCA_030856765.1 Verrucomicrobiota bacterium
GGCGGGGAGTTCGTTTCAACCGGAGCGGCGCACCTTTGAACTACGGCCTTTGGTTCAGCGGCTTGTCCTCGATCTGAAAGCGGTTTCATCCAAACACGACATCGAGGTGGTGAACGAGATCTCGCATTTCCTCACCGTCTTCGCGGATGCCGGCCTCATCTCTCAGGTCTTTCAGAACTTGCTCGGCAATGCTTTTAAATACGCGGCCCGCGGCCGGATTGTGGTTAGCGCGCGCGAAGAGGCGGGCGCGGTGACCTGTGTCGTGCAGGATAATGGTGCGGGGATTCCCCTGGAAATGCTCTCGAGCGTTTTTCAAAAACTGGCGAGCGATCCGGAGAAAGAAGGCAGCGGGCTCGGGCTCACGATTGTGAAACAGATTGTGGAGGCTCACGGGGGCACGGTGAGCGCAGAGAGCGTCCACGGTTCCGGTGCGACCTTCAGCTTTACACTCCCCCCGGAGCCGGAGTAAATCTTCGATTCAATCCGCTCGCGCCTGCGAAGCAGCCAGGCGGCTAATCGCGGCCACCAGCGTCTCCGCCGATGAGCCTTTGACAATGTGCGGCGAATCCGAGCTGCTTTGCTCCTCTCGAGGTCTTCCCGTTCACCCGTAGGCGGAGAACGCAGTCCCGCGGACTGGCCTCTGCTCACTCAGCGTTTCCATCACTTCCCAACCGGTGCCGTCCGGCAGCATCAACTGGTGGCTGCTGCGAGCCGGGAATCAAAAAGGATGTAACGGCGGGCGCCGTTCGTTCGCTGCTTCTCGCGTGGGACGCTAGTCGAACGGCGGGCGTCGGTGCGGAAAGAGGACGTGCTGATGATGCTGCGCCATCTCTTCGCGATTACGTTCATTCACCATTTCACCGCAAGCCGGGCACCGGTAGCAATGGTTGCTTCGGGCGGGGCCACGAGCAGCGATTTGAGCTGCGCGACGGGCCGACTCGTTCGGCTTGCGATGGTGTGACTTTGCTTCCAAGTCTCGTGTCGCCATATCTCTCTATCGCGTCTCGGCACCTTCGCCGATTTCACTTTTTTTCCTTTCCCCTTCCGCGCCAGGGTCCCGTGCTTCTGAAAAAATGCCCCTCTCTTGGTCGCGCTGCTGCGATAGTATGGTCGAGGCTTACGCCGCCGCGCTGCATCCATGAAGAAGGCCAAACCTACGAGCAATCGTGCGAAGATCCGCAAGCGAGCCATCCTGTTGGTGGATGATCATCCGCTCTTTCGCCGGGGGATGGCGCAACTGATCGATTCGCAGGACGACCTCCAGGTGCGGGGCGAGGCCGATAACAGCGGCGTTGCGCTCGGGGCGATTCGGGCGAACAAGTTCGATCTGGCGGTGGTCGATGTGGGGTTGCGCGGAGGCGCCAACGGGATCGAACTGACCAAGTCGATCAAAGCCGAGCAGCCCGAGCTGCCGGTGCTGGTCGTCTCGATGCACGATGAAGCGCTTTATGCGGAGCGGGCCCTGCGCGCCGGGGCGCGCGGGTACGTGATGAAACGCGAAGCACTCGACTCCATCCTGCACGCGGTCCGCAGCGTGATCGATGGCGAGATTTACGTCAGCCCGAGCATGACCAAGCGGATGCTTTTCGATCACGTCAATGGAGGCGGAGAGGCCCGTTCACCAGTAGATCGCCTGACCGACCGGGAATTGGAGGTTTTCCAGTTGATCGGCGAAGGACACGACATGCACGAGATCGCCGGCGAACTGCACTTGAGCAAAAAAACCGTCGAAGCCCATCGGGCCAACATCAAGGAAAAGCTCGCCCTCACCAGTGCGCGCGAAGTCGTCCGCTACGCGACGCAATGGGTCACGCAGCAACGTTAGGCATGGTCCCGCGCTGGCGCGACCTGTGCAGGCGGACTATCTTGTCCGTGGCGATTTCCGCCGGCTCCATGCGTGTCCCTCTCTTCATCTTTCTTAGTTTCGCCAGCCTCGCGGCGGCGGTGGCCGGCTTGCCGGAAGCAAAACCGAACCCGCAGATCGAAGGAGTGGTAAAGGAAATTTCCGCCAAAAATATCGAGGCAAACATTCGCAAGCTGGTCAGCTTCGGCACCCGCCACACGCTCTCGGAGACGAAGAGCGAGACCCGAGGGATTGGCGCCGCCCGTCGCTGGTTGAAGGCGGAGTTCGATCGCTATGGCAAAGAGTCAGGCGACCGCCTCAAGGTGACGGCGGAGTCGTTTAATCAACCCCCCGACGAGCGCAATCCTAATCTCACCGAAGTAGTCAACGTGGTCGCGACCTTGCCGGGCGAGCAGGCGGAAGCGCGCGATCGCATCTACGTCGTGAGCGGACACTACGACTCCCGGGTGAGCGATCCCCTCAACGCCGAAGCCGACGCACCGGGCGCGAACGACGATGCTTCTGGCGTGGCCGCCGTGCTTGAATTGGCGCGGGTCATGTCAAAGCGGAAATGGGATGCCACCCTCGTCTTCATGGCGGTGGCTGGCGAAGAGCAGGGTCTTTACGGTTCCAGCCAATGGGCCCGAAGTGCGAAGGCGAAAAAGTGGAATATCGCCGGCATGATCACCAACGACATCATCGGCAGCTCCCGCGCGGATGATGGACACGTGGATGACAAACATGTGCGCCTCTTTGCCGAAGGCGTGCCGCCGTGGGTGCAGATGCCGGAACCGCTCCTGCGGCAAATCAAGACCGGGGGTGAGAACGATTCTCCGGCGCGCGAGCTGGCGCGTTTCATCAAGAC
>JALYOR010000363.1 GCA_030856765.1 Verrucomicrobiota bacterium
GATTTGATAGACCAGATTTCGGAAAGCTGTGCATATCGTCCATGCGCGAGATCATTTTTTACGAAACGGATTTTGGCGACAAGCCAGCCGAAGAGTTTTTAGCTGACCTGGAGCCCGCTGCACGTGCAAAGGTCGTTCGAAGTCTAGAGATGCTTCGTACGATCCCTATCGTTCCGGCAAAGTTTTGGAGCAAGCTCAGCGACCAGAAGTTGTGGGAAGTACGCGCAGAGTACGCGGGCAACATTTATCGAATTCTGGCGACTACGGCGAAAGGGAATCGTGTCATCCTGCTTCACGGTTTTCAGAAAAAATCGCAAAAGACACCGCGACAGGATATGGAAATTGCTCAACAGAGACAAAAGCGGTATTTTCAACGACACGGATACTTGTGAAAGACGATCTCCAGAAATTCCACGAGCGGAACATGGCGGGCGATCCGCAATACGCGGCGGCGCGTCACCTTTTCGAGCTGGGAGAAGCGCTCACGCTGCTGCGGGAGGAAGCACGCTTGACTCGCGGTGAATTGGGCAAGCGCCTTCGCGTCAAAGCGCGTGATATCGCAGTCGTGGAGGAGGAAACCCCGCGTGCGCCCGCCGGATTATTGGAAGCAGCGCTGAGTCTGCTCGTGCAGATCTCCTCAACCAAAACGATTCAACCTCGGTCGGTGTCGCAATCAATCCGCACCATCCGCCATTTTCGGCCAGCTCTGGCGCCCGCCTGAGGCATCGTCGAATCCTGCAGGCTCCCATACAAAGGGGAGCTCGTGTCTGCTCCGCCACCGCTTGCTCGGCGGCTCATCATCGGAGCATGTCGAAAGCAAAATGCTATTCACCACAACTGGAACGCGCGGTCCTGCGCGCGTTGTATTTCGAGGCAAAGGCGCGGCATATCCCGATGACGGAACTCGCGAATGCGCTGATCAAGTCGGGATTGTCCCGCACGAAAGCGCCGCTGCCAGATTCGTTGGAAGTTGGCAAACGTGAGGTTGTCCCTCCTGCGACAGGATAGTGGCGTTTGCGCTGGCCGCTCTGAAGAACGTCGCGCCAGTTTTAGTCGGGGACGGGCGTGAGCCCGGTGATAATGGACGCTCCGGACGGTCCCCGTCCGGCGTGCGACGCGATAAGTCGGCTTTCCGTCGTTAGGCATCGCCCATGCGAAGCGCGGCGAATCCAAACACGCAGGCAGCGCAGTTACCTAATCGAGCAGGCGTTTTTCGATTCCCGCGTAGGCGTCGATGCGACGGTCGCGCAGGAAAGGCCAATGGGTGCGGTGCTCGTTGACCCGCTTCCATTCCACGTCGGCGAAAAGCGTCTCTTCGCGATCGACGCTGGCCTTGGCCAGGATCTCGCCGCTCGGCGCGACGATGAAGCTTTGGCCCCAGAATTCGAGCCCGTCGCCGCCGACCGGCGCTTCGTGCCCGACGCGGTTGACCGCGGCGACGAAGCATCCGTTGGCGATGGCGTGGCTGCGCTGCATCGTTTCCCAAGCCGAATGCTGGGCGTAGCCGTACTTCGCTTTCTCCGATGGATGCCAGCCGATGGCGGTCGGATAAAAGAGAATTTCGGCGCCGCGCAGAGTCGTTAGGCGAGCGGCCTCCGGATACCATTGATCCCAGCAAACGCAGACGCCGATGTTGCCGTGTGAGGTCGGCCAGTTGCGGAAGCCAAGGTCACCGGGCGTGAAATAGAATTTCTCGTAATAAGACGGGTCGTCCGGGATATGCATCTTGCGATATATCCCGAGCAGCTGCCCGTCGGTCCCAATAATCGCGGCGGTATTGTGATAGAGGCCGGCGGTGCGTTTCTCAAAGAGCGACGCAATGATGACCGCTCCGGTTTCACGCGCGACGGTGCTCAGGGCTTCGGTCGACGGGCCCGGGATTTCTTCGGCCAACTCGAAGTTGGCGTGGTCTTCCGATTGGCAGAAATATTGCGACCGGAAAAGCTCCGGCAGACAGATAATCTGCCCGCCCTGCTCGGCCGCTTCGCGGACGCGCGCGACGGCCTTGCTCAGATTGGCCTCTGGCTCCGGACCGCACTGCATTTGAATCAGTGCAACCCGCGAGCGCTCGTTAGGCATGGCTACTTGACTGAGTCGGCCGGCACCACTTTCACGCTTTCGAGCGCGACGCGGGTTTGCGGCTTGCTCACTTCGCCCCCGTTGCCGCGACCGACCGGCGTGGCGCCGATCTTGTCGAGCACGTCGAGGCCTTTGATCACTTTGCCGAAAGCCGTGTACTGGTGGTCAAGCGAGCTGGCCGTGCCGAGACAAACGAAGAATTGGCTGCCGGCTGAGTTCGGATCGGCTGAGCGGGCCATCGAGAGCACGCCCCGCAGGTGCGGGCGATCGTTGAATTCCGCCGGAACTTTATAGCCGGGGCCGCCGGTGCCGTAGCTGCTTTCCTTGGAGGGATCCTTGGTGTTGGGATCGCCGCCCTGGATCATGAAACCGCGAATGATGCGATGAAACGCGGTTCCATCGTAAAAGCCTTCGCGCGCGAGTTTCTTAAAATTCTCGACCGTCTTCGGCGCCACTTCGGGCCAAAATTCAACCACCATTTCGCCGTCCGTCGTTTTGAGGACGGCCACTTCCTTTTGATTTGTTTCCATTGGTTTTTTTTCTTCCGGTTTGCTGGCTTCCTGACCACGAACATTCGCCAGGCCAAGAGAGCAGACGAGCAGGCAGCCGAACAACAATTGTTTCATGCCAGACCAGTGACATGGATGGTCGGCGGTTGCATTCGCTTTTTTTCGCGCGCGAGCAAACGGCTACAATTTCAAGTAGAGCGTCCGGGTTCCGAAATCGATGATCGCGTTATTCCGGCGCAGGAACTCCGAGCCTAACAATCCCGCGACCGGCGGCTCACCTTTCAGCAGGTCGCCGTGGATGAGGCCATCGAGGTCCATCACGCCCACTTCTTTTCCCTTCACCAGCAGCGGCCCGACGGCGAAACGCCGGATGACGGCCAGTTGCAACCCGCGCTCGTCGAGATTGACCGCGCCGGAGGTGTAGGGCGTGTCGCGCGTCTTCAGACGCATCTCACGCACAAAGGGGCGGTGGATCAAAGTGGTGAAAGCGCCGGTATCGATCATGAGCTGGGCGGCTTTGCCATTCAGCTTGCCGTCGACGTAGAGATTCCAGCCTTTCGTGACGCGAATCGGCATGGTTTTCCAGCCGCGATGATTGATTCCCGGCACGGTGCCCTCCGCGTCGGGGTCGACTTTCATAAACAAGATCTGCTTCCTGCAATCGATCACGGCCTGGGTGGGAAAGAGAACGTCCGCGCCCAGGATGCCGTCGAGATTCTCCTCGCGATATTCCTGCACCGCGGCTCCCGGTCGAGTCAGGTCGATCGCCACCATGGGTTCGTCGACAAGAACCAGAGAACCGAGCCGAAGTCGTTTGGCGATGGTGACGCGGTTAAAGCCGCCGTTGATGCGGAGGCGGGACGGGAGCTTCGAGTCGCCCGGAATCGCCGTCATGCCAAAGTGTTTGCGGCGCGCAGCCGAGATCGCGCTCACCGGCGCGCCGGTATCGACGCCGAGGAGGGCCGGCTTGCCATTGATTTCTGCCCTGACGAGAAGGTGATTCTGGCGTGAGCGCTCCAGGGGCAGGGCTTGGAACTGCGATTCGTCCAAGATAGCCGACGACGCTTTGCTGGGTTTGGCCGACGAAACTGAAGTCACCGTCAGCAGGGCGGCCAAAAGAACCGATATTTTGCGAGCGAAGCCGCCGCCCTTGAAATCCATCACGTCACTCAGCGTAGCACGTCCGTTGCAATCGTGAAAACGCTAGTGGGCGCTCTGGGTGGCAGTGACGGGAGTGGGGTCTTCCTTGTGCGGCGTGTCGGGATGCCAGTCCCAGACCAGAAGCATCACGAAGAAGGCGATCGGGTAGGAGACAATGATGAGCCAGCCGTGGCGTATCCAAAGCACGACCGAGCGCGCCTCGGGATAGAGATTGGTCAACGCCACGCCAGCGGAGGAGCCGAACCAGACCATGGAGCCCCCAAACCCGACCGCGTAAGCCAGAAAGCCCCAGTCGTAACCACCCTGTTTCAGGGCCAAAGCGGTGAGTGGAATATTATCGAAAACCGACGAGAGAAAACCGAGGCCCAGGGCTGACTGCCAGGACGCCGGGGGTAATTTCTCCACTGGCATCATGGACGCGCAGAGAACGAGCGAGAGAAGAAAAACCGCGCCCTTCACTGTCTCCGGCAGCACTTCCCAATCCGGGCGTCGGAACAGGACAGACATCATGATTGCCACCCACACGGCCGCGCCAATAAACGGAAAATTATCGGCGTAACGTGGGAAGAGCATGTTCACCGACACGTTGGTGCCGATCGCGAGGGTGAGAATCAGAATCACTATGTAGACCCGCGTCCAGTCGATCCGGGTGTGCTCGTGAGAAGTGCATAGAATCGGAGAATACCGCTGCTGCACGATGGCGGCGGGAATTGCGAAAATGAAAAAACAAACGAACGACGCGATGATGGCCTCGAAGACGACCAGTGGCGAGACGCCGTCGATCCACATCATGGTCGTGGTCGTGTCCCCCACCACACTCCAGGCTCCGCCGGCATTCGAAGCCGCCACGATGGCGGCGAGATAGCCAATGTGCACCTTGGCGCGAAAGATCTGGTGCGCCATCGCCCCGCCAATCAAGGCCGAGGCGATATTATCGAGAAACCCGGAAAGGACCCAGACCATGGCCAGGAGCAGGAACGCTCCTTTCCAATCATTCGGCATGTATTTCGGCAGGACGACCGGGACGTGACTTTTCTCAAAATGCCGCGACAAAATCGCGAAGCCCGTGAGTAGGCAAAAGAGGTTGAGCAAGATGACCCACTCGTGGCCGAGGTGGAAAAGAAAGCCGCTAGGACCGGGGCCGGTCTTGAAACCGGTGACGAATATCTTGTAGAGCGAGATCGTGGCCAGGCCAGTGAGAGCGACTCGCAGGGTGTGATGATGAAAGATCGCGACGCCCACGAGGGTGAGCCCGAAGAGAATAAAATCGATCGGGACCCCGAGAAAAAGCGGGACATCCGGCATGGCGGCAAGAGCGGAGACGAGCATCGCGACAGGCAAGCTTCAGTTTCGCCCGAGACGCATTCGCACTTCTCGAGCTGACGCAGGAACGGTCAGGACTTGTCCGATTTGTCTTCGCTCGGCGCAGTCAACAAACGCCGATAGGCCCAGATCGTCGTGCCCCAGACGAGCACGAGCGATGACAACATGAATATCCAGCCACCAGTGGTCATTGCAGTATCTTCCTTTGCTTATTGTTTGCCGTCGAGATCCAAACCAGCGGCTCGCCAGCGTCGTTCGCCGATCGCCACCATCGCGATGAGCAGAAAGATCACGAGCACGATGATACCCACCGTCCAAAGGGCGACGGGATTGCCGATCAACGCGGCCGCTTCCGCCCGGCCATTGGAAAGAATGAAGCCGACCAGGACCACGAGCAGATAGGCCGGGGCGACGTACTTCATGATGAAGAAGAAGGGGCGTGGAATCTTCATGAGCGCGCCTTGATCGAGCTCGGCGGCGCCTTTCTCGACGCCCATGACCCAGCCGAAGCAAATGATCTGCACGGTCGCGAGAAGGAAGATGCAGAAAGTGCCAACCCAGAAGTCCATCGTGTTGAGGGCGACCATATTTTTGCTGAACCACATGACCCAGAAGGAACCCAGGCCGCAGATGACCGAGACCGCGGCGATCGCTTTACCCGAGGAAATGCCGAGCGCTTCTTCGAAAAATGTTTTCACCGGCTGCAACATCGAAATCGAACTGGTAATGGCGGCGAGGAAGAGGAGGAAGAACCAGGCAAAGCCCACCCAGCGACCGATCCCACCCATCTGCGCAAATACCACGGGCAACGTCTGGAATCCCAGCCCAAAGCCACCCCCGACTCCGCTGGCGCCCAGGAAAACGAAGGCCGCCGTGATCGTGATCAAGCCACCGAAGCCGACCTCAAAGAGTTCGTTCGTGGCGCTGGCGGTAAAGCCGGAGAGCGCGATGTCGTCCTTCTTCTTGAGATAAGACGCGTAATTCAAAATGACGCCGAAGCCGACCGAGAGACTAAAGAAGACCTGCCCCGCGGCCGCCAGCCACGTCTCAAAATCGCTCAATTTGGAAAAGTCGGGGTTCCACAAAAACCCGAGCCCGTTCAAGACGTTTTGGTCCGGATGATCCGGGTGCGGTGTGCCCAATGTGAGCACGCGAATGAGGACCACGACCGCGAGGATCGCCATCGCCGGCAAAGCGAACTGACAAAATTTCTCGATCCCGCCACGCAATCCGCGGTAAACCAAAATGATATTGACTGAGACCACGATGAGCCAGAAGACGGCGCTCATATTCAACACCCCATCGGCATTCGTGCCCGTGGCGTGACCGAAAAAGATGGCCGCGTTCTGGACCTGTTGGTCGACCGGGCCGGTTAACTGGATGCCGCCAATCAGGTACTCCCAGGCGTAGCGCAGGCACCACGCCTCGATGTAAACGTAGTACATGTAGACCACCATCGGCACGAGCACGGCGATGATGCCGAAGTACCGCGCGATCCGGCCTCGCCCCACCAAGCCGAGAATCGCCGGGCCGCTGTGAAACCCTCTTTCGCCGCCATACCGCGCCATTGCCCATTCCGCCCAACCAATCGGCAGCGCGAGCAGAAGCAGTGCGCAGATATATGGGATCATAAAGGCGCCGCCGCCATGGGCCGCGGCCTGTCCGGGAAAGCGCAGGAAGTTTCCCAAACCGACTGCCGATCCCGAGACGGCAAGGATTACTCCCAGGCGTGTGCCCCACTCCATTGGTTTCTTTTCGGTGCTCATATTAGAAATTTCCGCCGGCTTCAGGTTGGTTGCTGACTGCTCTGATTCCTCGCATGGGACTTCTCTTTATCGGCAATCGCAGCGCACTGGCAATGAGATTCTCGCTGCCGGTCGAATTGCCGCGCACGACCGCTGGACGCTTCTCCGCCTCCCGGCGTCTATTTCGTTAGGCTAACTGCTCCCGCCGAAACCGCGCTCGCTCGCGCCGCCCCTGCTCGAGCCGCCAAAATGTTCGCCGAGTCGTTGCCATTGGGCGAGCTGCTTGGCCGTTGGCTCCGGCATCTGGTCGGCGCGCAGGGCGGCCTCGAGCACGGCCTTGGTATCGGCCGAGTGTTTGCCATTTTCGCCATTGAGCGAGCGCGCACTCTCCTGCAGCTTCCCGACCTTCTCGGCGAGAGTAGCCGGTTCATTTTCCGGCGAGCGATAAGTCTCCAACATCCGTTGGAAGCTTAGGTGCAGAGGCAGAGTGGCAAATTGCGCCGAGAAATCGTCCGCGAGGCGATCCGCCGGGGTCGCCGCTGCGCCGGAGCGCACCAGGCACCTCCACTCGTCGCCGTCAAAGCAACCCAGCTCGCAGCGGTAAGTCGTCCCCGCCGCCGAGACCTCGACGTAGCAGTGATCGAGGAAGGGATTGACCTCCCGCGTTCCTTCGATCGACCCGTCCTGAAGAAAAACGCGCAAATGCACTTCTCGCGGCGAAAGGCCGGCGTGGTTGAAGAGCCGCGTCCAATGAACATCCCAGTAGACGAAAAGTGAGTTCGGATCGCGAGCGATCGTATAAAGCAGGTCCACGTCGCGCGCTGCCGTGCCGTTACTCGATGAGCTCTTTCGCGTCGATCGGACGACGGGCTGGTCGGAAATCTGAAAGCCTTCCGGAGCTGGAGTGGAGATATCGGGCAAGGACTGTTCGGATTCTTTCACGTTTTCGCGGCAGTAAGCGCTGCATTAATAGCTGAGTGAGCGGTGTGGACAAGCGCAAATCGGGGCGGGGCCGAGGCGGCGGCAAAGGGAGCCCGCCCAAGTCCTTAACCACTCGGCAACTGGCGCGGAGGCGTTCTCTGGCTAAGTTCCGCCGATGCCTTCCGAGACCATCCAGCTTCGCGGCCACATCATCGATTCGCTTATTCTGCCCAAGGTGCTCGATGAAATCATTGCCCGCGGCGCCAACTTCAAAATCGGTGAGATCACGATTGGCGAACAGCGCGCCGATCAGAGCTTTGCCCGAATCGAGGTGACAGCTCCCTCGGTGGAGGCGCTGGACGAACTCCTCCTGCGCTTGCGCCAGCACGGCGCCGAAGTCACCGAAAAAAAGAGCGCTCAACTGGCTGTCGCCCCGGCCGATGGCGTCTTTCCCCAAGGCTTCTACGTCACTACTAACCAGCAGACCTTTGTCCAGATCGACGACGACGAAATCGAGGTGCAACCGGCGTTGATGGACAGCGCCATCGTGATCGATCGAGCTGCCAGGAAAGCGAGCGCCACCAAGTTCTACTCGGTCAAGAAAGGGATGGAGATCGTGGTCGGCCACAACGGCCTGCGGGTGGTGCCGCTGCAACGCTCGACTTCGCGCACTGATGTCTTCGAGTTCATGGCTAGCAACGTCTCGGTCGAAAAACCGAAGAGCGCGGTCATTCGTGAAATGGCGCGCGAATTCAAGCGCTCCCGCGAGGAGAACGGCCGCATTCTTGTCGTTGGCGGTCCGGCTATCGTCCACACCGGTGCGGCCGAGCACTTCGAGAAACTGATCGAATGGGGCTACATCCAGCTCCTCTTTGCCGGCAACGCGCTCGCCGCCCACGACATCGAGAATGCGCTTTTCGGAACGTCGTTAGGGGTGAACCTCGAACACGGCGCACTCGCCCAGCACGGCACGCAAAATCATATGCGCGCGATCAACGCCGTCCGCGGAGCGGGCGGCATCCGGCAGGCGGTCGAGAGCGGCCTGCTCAAGAGCGGCATCATGTACAATTGCGTGAAACACGGAGTCGACTTCGTCCTGGCCGGCTCCATCCGCGACGACGGACCGCTGCCCGACGTCATTACCGACGCGATCGAAGCCCAAAAAGCGATGCGGGCCAAGATCGAAGGCATCACCATCGCGATGATGATGGGCACGATGTTGCACTCGATCGCGGTCGGGAACCTGCTTCCCGCCACGGTCAAGACGCTCTGCGTCGATATTAATCCCGGCGTCGTGACCAAACTCAGCGATCGCGGGTCGTTCCAGGCGGTCGGTCTCGTGACCGACATCGAGCCGTTCCTGCGCGAACTGACCGACTGCATCGAGGCAAATCGTTAGGCAACAAAGTATGCGTGACCTCTTGCTTTGCCCGCCGGATCACTACGGCATCGAATACGAAATCAACCCTTGGATGAGCCGGGCCCGCGGCGCCGACACGCCCCTCGTCCAGGCTCAATGGCGAGGGCTGCACGAGAAACTGGTCAGCCTCGGCTGCAACGTGCATCTCGTCCCGCCGGTCCCGAAATTGCCCGATATGGTCTTCACCGCCAACGCCGGATTGACGGTCGGGAAAAAATTCATCCCGAGCAATTTCCGCCACAAAGAGCGGGCCGCGGAAGCGCCTCTCTTTGCCGACTGGATGGAGAAGCACGGGTATGAAATCGTCTGGCTGCCGGCCGATCAATTTTTTGAAGGAGAAGGCGACGCGCTCTTCGCGGGTGACGCACTTTTTTGCGGCTACAAATTCCGCACCGACGTGAGCGCGCATCGCAGTGTGGCGGAGATTTTCAACTGCCTCGTCATCTCGGTCGAGCTGGTCGACCCGCGCTTCTATCACATCGACACCTGCTTCTGCCCGCTGACCGATGGCGGCGCGATGTGGTTCCCGGCCGCCTTTGACGAATATGGGCAGCGCACGATTCGTGACCATATCCCGAACCTGATCGACGTGGCCGAAGAAGAAGCGGCCCATTTTTCCTGCAACGCCGTCGTTCTGGAAAACAACATCGTCATGCCGGAAGGCGCCCCCAAGCTGATGGAATCGTTAGGGGAACGCGGCTTCACCTGTCATCCGCTCCCGATGACCGAATTCCTGAAAGCGGGCGGCGCCTGCAAGTGTCTCACCATGCTGATGCCGCAGCGGGAAACGATCTAGGGACTTCGCCCTGACGCGATTCGCCAGCGGCTGGACCTCGGGGCGTGGTGCTTAACGACTGCGTTTACGTAGCAGTTCCTGTTCGATTTTACCCAACGGCAGGGTGTTAACCACATCGCTTTTCGTGAGCCAACCTTTCCGCGCCACCCCCACCCCGAACCATAACTCCGGCAGCTTCTCCACTCCGTGCGCGTCGGGGTTGATAACGCATTTCACGCCCTTCTCCTTCGCCAGGGGCCACCAGCGCCAATCGAGGTCGAGCCGCTTCGGGGCGGCGTTGATCTCAATCCAAGTGCCTGTCTCAGCCGCTACTTGGATGATCGCCGGGAGATCAACCGCATAGGCCTCCCGGTGCAACAAGAGCCGGCCGGTCGGATGGGCGAGAAAGGTCACCAGCGGATGGTTGATCGCACGGATGATGCGCTTGGTCATTTCGGCTTCCGGCAACTGAAAAGCGGAATGGACCGAAGCGACGACGTAATCAAGTTCGCCTAACGTCTCATCATCAAAGTCAAGCGAGCCATCGCGCAGGATGTCGCACTCGACTCCGGCAAAGAGGCGGAAGCCATCGAAGGTTTTGTTCAACGCGCGAATGGCCGCGCCCTGCGCTCGGAGACGAGCCCGATCGAGTCCGCCCGCCTGGATCGAGCTGCGGCTGTGGTC
>JALYOR010000367.1 GCA_030856765.1 Verrucomicrobiota bacterium
ACGCTCATTTTCAACTTTGGACGTAACGAGGTGCGTAACTTCCTCACTGCCAACGCGCTCTTCTGGCTCGATAAATATCACATTGACGGTCTGCGAGTCGACGCGGTCGCTTCGATGCTTTACCTCGACTACTCCCGCGAACCCGGACAATGGATTCCGAACGCCTTCGGTGGCCGGGAAAATCTCGAGGCGGTTTTTTTCCTCAAACAGACCAACGATTGGTGCTATTCGAATTTCCCCGGCGTGATGACTATCGCGGAGGAATCAACCGCCTGGCCCGGCGTCTCGCGGCCGACCCATCTGGGCGGCCTCGGCTTCGGGTTTAAATGGAACATGGGCTGGATGCACGATTTCCTGCACTACATGGCGCTCGATCCGATTTATCGGCGCTTCCACCAGGGCAACGTGACCTTTTCGATCATGTACGCCTTCCAGGAGCATTTCATTCTTGTCCTCAGCCATGACGAGGTGGTGCACGGGAAGGGCTCGATGATCAACAAGATGCCGGGCGACGAGTGGCAGAAGTTTGCCAATCTGCGGATGTTCTACGCCTGGATGTGGGGACATCCGGGGAAAAAACTGCTCTTCATGGGGTGCGAATTTGGCCAAGTCCGGGAGTGGAATCACGATCGCGGCCTCGATTGGGAACTGAACGATCAGCCGCGCCACGACGGGCTCCGCCGCCTCGTCCAGCATCTCAACCACGTTTATCGCAGCGAACCCGCCCTCTGGGATATGGACGACAGCCACGAGAGCTTCGAGTGGATCGATTTTCACGATGCCGACAATTGCGTCGTCGCTTTCCTGCGGCGCTCGCGCGAGGGGGAAATTCTCGTTTTCGCGGTCAACGCGACCCCAGTGGTGCGTTACAACTACCGAATGGGGCTGCCGGAAGCCGGATTTTATCGCGAGATCATTAATACCGACGCCGAAACGTACGGCGGGAGCAATGTGGGCAACCTTGGCGGACTCGAAGCCGAGGAGGTCGAGTGGCAGGGGCGGACCCATTCGATCGTGGTCAACCTGCCACCGCTGGCGGTCATCGCCTTTAAGCGCGAAGCGGTCAAGACGCCGGAACTGGAAAACGCGCCGGAATAGCGGCCCAGCGCTCGCTTTCCTTCTGTCATTCCGATCCGCCGCAGGAGGGAGAGGGATCTCTCATCCGCAATCGGCGTCTGCTGAAAGCGAGAAGAGGTCGATTGCAACTGCGGGGTCCCTCCCCGCGCTACGCCGGCTCGGGATGACAAACGCTGAGAGTGCGTGAGGCCTCAGGCTTGGCGCCGACATCGGCCGGGGTTGCGCCGGCGAAAAAAGATGAGAACGACCAAACTTCGGGCTTGACCGATTTTTCGCGCTTGAGCAGGCTGGGCCCCGATTACCACCGCAAAATGAAAAAAACCACCTCAGCCTTCACGCTCATCGAGCTTCTCGTCGTCATCACGATCATCGCCATTTTGGCCAGTATCGCGTTGCCCGTGTTCAACGGCGTTACCGAACGCGCCAACCAAACCAAGGATCTCTCCAACGCGAAGCAAATCGGCATCGCAGCGAAACTCTTCGCCAGCGACAACAACGGATTTTATCCGTCGAAGCCGCCTGCCGCCGATTATAGTTCCGCGCCCGCAGCTCTACCGTCGGTCTCCAACGATGCCTTTTGGTGGCTCTTCCCGAATTACCTGACCAGTGAAGACATTTTCACTGTGGCGACCTCGAAATGGACGCCATCTGCGGCCGACAATAAGATCGATGCCGCCGGTTCTGCTGCACGCGTTGATACGCTAAAGACTGGAGAGAACACGTATGCTTATGTCGCTGGATTGACGGACACCTCAAATCCGCAGTTCCCATTGCTGGCGGACGGCTTTAAACCCGCCGGTATCACCTATGATTCAAACAAGGTGAACAAAGGCGGAGTCTGGGCGGCGAAGAAAGCCATCGTGATCTTCTGCGACGCGAGCGGTCAGATCATGAAGGTCGATCCCGCCACCCAAGCTGTGAACAAGCCTGGATCCAGTCCTCTTGTTAACCTCTTTGCCGCTGGCACGGATTGGCTCGACGGCACGGCCAATCCAGTGCTCAACCCGCAATAAGCGGGCGGTCTAGTTAACAATCGAACCAAATTCACCATCGCAGACGCGGGTTTTGACCTGCGTCCGCGTTTTGGCTTCTGCGACCCGGCGGATCACTTTTCCGTTCAGGCCGAGGGTGATGCTGTAACCGCGCTCGAGGGTCGCCTGCGGTCCGAGGATGCGCAGCATGCCAGCCAAGCGGTCCCAGCGCTCACGGGCTTCGGTTAACCGTTGTTTCGAGCGCTCGCCGAGGCGGCGACGAATCTCATGCAACCCCTGCCTTCGCACCGCCAGTTCCCGCGCCGGGTCGTGGCTTTTCAAAGCGAGAAGAGCATTCGTTAGGCGAGCGCGCTCCTGAAGGCGCCGGCGTTCGATACTTCGTCCGAGTGATTCGGTGGCCAGATCGAGTTGCTGCCGCGCATCGCGCAGCCGGGCCGCCAGCTCGCACAGAAGCGTTTTTTCCGAGGCGGCACTCAGCCGGTGGCGCGCGCGCGTCAGGAACTCGCGCCAGCATTTCGCGAGGCAGTTTTGCAGTTCGCCAATGCGCCGGTTTAACTCGCGCGCGTCTGGCACGACCAATTCTGCCGCCGCGCTCGGGGTCGGCGCGCGCAGGTCGGCCACGAAATCCCCGATCGTGAAATCGACTTCGTGCCCCACCGCCGAAACAATCGGAATGGGAGAATGGAAAATCGCCCGGGCTACGATTTCCTCGTTGAACTCCCAGAGGTCCTCGATGCTCCCGCCGCCCCGTGCCACCACCAAGACGTCGAGCGTCATCCAGCCGTCGTTAGGCGCGCTCAGTTCGCGAATCGCGGTCGCGATTTCGAGCGCGGCGCCGGTGCCCTGTACCCGCACCGGGCTAATCAGGATTTCAACGTTCGGCGCGCGCCGTTGCAGGACGTTGAGGATGTCCTGGATCGCCGCGCCGCTCGATGAAGTGACGATCCCGATACGGCGCGGAAATCTCGGCAGCGGCCGTTTGCGTGCCTGATCGAAGAGACCTTCCGCTTCGAGCTTTCGTTTCAACGCCTCAAACTTCGCCTGCAAGAGGCCGAGTCCGCGCGACTGGAGGATCTGGACGCTGAGTTGATATTGTCCGCGGGCCTCGAAGACAGTGACGTTGCCGTAGATCTGCACCTGCATGCCGTCGGCCAGGGGCCCCGAAGCAGACGGGAGGGTGTTGCGAAAAATCACGCAATTGATCGCCGCCCGCTGATCTTTGAGCGTGAAATACTGGTGCCCGGAAGGGTGCTTCTTGTAGTTGGAAACTTCGCCCTGCACCCAGACGGCGCCGAAACGGTTTTCGAGTGCGCTGCGAATGGAGCGGGTCAACTCCGCGACGCTTAGCACCTTCGCGACGTTGGGAAAGAGATCGCCCTCCGTATTCATGAGCGATGCGGCGCAAAGGTCCGGGGAGCGCACGCGCCTCGCGTGCTGGTTTCGGCGCCCCGCCGAAACGAACTTTTCTTTTTGTTCGGAAATCGCGCGGAGGTTTGCGGCCCCGAATTTCTCATGCGCCGCGTCATCACGAACCGAATAACTCGCTTTGCGGTCCCGCCGGCACCTTCAATCCCAGCTTTCGGTAGGCGTTAGGCAAAGCCACCCGGCCTTGCGCGGTCCGCTTGATGTAGCCTTCCATGATCAAATATGGCTCGTTCACTTCCTCCAGCGTCCCGGCCTCTTCGCCCACCGCGACGGCGAGCGAGCTCAGCCCAACCGGGCCGCCGTTGAACTTGTAGATCAACGTTTCAATGATCCGCTTGTCCCATTGATCGAAACCGTCGCGATCGATCTCGAGCATGGTGAGGGCACGATCCGCCAGGTCGGCGTTGATGCGGCCGTCCGCTTTCACCTGCACGTAATCGCGCACCCAGCGGAGCAGGTTGTTCGCAGTCCGCGGTGTGCCGCGGGTGCGGGTCGCGATTTCCGCCGCGCCAGCCGCGTCGATTTCCACATTCAACAAGCCCGCGCTGCGCAGGATGATCTTCTGCATCTCCTCGGCGCTGTAATAATCGAGCCGGGCGGTCATTCCAAAACGCGAGCGCAGCGGCGCGCTCAACATGCCCGAACGGGTCGTCGCGCCGATGAGAGTGAATTTCGGAAGCCGCAACTGCAGGCTCCGCGCCTGCGGCCCCTGGTCGATGATGATGTCGAGCTTGTAGTCCTCCATCGCCGGGTAGAGGTACTCCTCGATCGTCGGCTGGAGCCGGTGGATTTCGTCGATAAAAAGGACGTCGCCTTTTTCCAGGCTGGTGAGCAATCCCGCCAGTTCGCCCGCTTTTTCAATCACCGGGCCACTGGTGTTCTTGATGTTTACTCCCATCGCGTTGGCGATGATGTGTGCGAGCGTGGTTTTCCCGAGTCCAGGCGGGCCGCTGAGGAGTATGTGTTCGAGGACGTCGCCCCGTTTCTTGGCGGCCTGGACGAGCACCTCGATCCGTTCGCAGACCTTTTCCTGGCCGGTGAACTCGCTGAACATCGGCGGCCGCAACGAAATTTCGAAGGCCGGATCGGGCGCAGCTGGAGATGGGACGGCGGCGGGCATGGGTGAAATTAGACAGGATTTACAGGATAAAGAAATCCGCGATGACCGGCTCGCTCAAAAAATGTTTGTCATCCCGAGTCGCGGAGACGGCGAGGGACCTCACAGTTGTCATAGAAGCGTTCTCGCATCCAGAACGCGCGGATTGCAACTGCGGGGTCCTTTCGCCGCGCTTCGCCGGCTCAGGATGACAGTCTGGGGCGATGCCTCCTCCAAGCAGGGCGCCCCTTCTCCTAATCCTGAAAATCCTGTCTCTCGTTATTCCAGATTTTTGGTCAGCACCAGCTCCGTGCCGCGGGCGCGGAGGACATAGTCGACCTGGTCGAAAGCATTGCGAATGAGGTGCAGGCCGAGGCCGCCGGGTTTGATCAAATCGGTAGGGCGGCCCTTCATCGCCGCGGGTTGCATCTGCCGGCCGTAGTCGCGCAAGCGGAGGCAAACGCCGTTGTTTCCGCCTTCGAGCGAGAGAGAGATGAGCTGATCGTCGCGCAAGTGATAAGCGTGGCGGATGATGTTGGTGCAGGCTTCGTCCACGCCGAGGACCATCAACGTCCGTTGCCGTTCCGAGAAGGGGAACGACTCGAGGAAGCGCCGAACGCAGTTGCGCATCAGAGCCAGATTTCCGGTGTGACTGCAGAATTCGATTTGCTTTTTCGTGCTCCTCATCGTGACGGGGCATCCGAACAAACCTGCGCCCTGTTGGAGCTCAAGCTGAACATTTCGGCTCCGCTCGCAACGAGTTTCGAATCGGCCGGACGGACTTTCTCCCGGAGATTTCGGACCTGCGCTTTCTCCCGGACGCGATCAGCGCTGGCAATCAAGGCTGACTCATGCACTATTTTTGCATGTCGAAATGGGTCCTCGCGCTGCTCTTGCTCGCCTCGCCGGTTTTCGCCCAGGAGCGAGCGACCGCCTACCAGGCCCTGCGCACGGTTGGGACGGAGTTGAACCGCGACTTCGTCAACCATGTCATCTCGGTCAGCGGCACGAAAGGCGATCCCCAACCGGAGACCTGGCGGATTCTGCTCGACGACCCGCAGGCCAGGGGAGGGGTGCGCGAGGTCGAGGTGGGTAACGGCCGGATCACTTCGGAGCGCACCCCGTTGCGCTCGGCGGTCGAAGGTTCGTTAGGGACGACCATCGACACGTCCAAGTTGAATCTCGATTCGAGCGGCGCTTTCACCCTCGCGAAGCAGACCGCCGAGAAGTCGCACGTCACATTCGCGACCGCGGATTACACGCTGCGGGTCGACGAGCGCGGCAACCCGGTCTGGATGGTGGCTCTGCAACGGCAGGGCGGCGAACCGGCCGGGTCGATTTACATCGGGACCAACAACGGGACGATCACCCGCACCGAGGGACTTTTCAGCGGCGGCGACCGGGCCGCCGGGACTATCGACAATCAAACGGAGGAACCGAATCCCGATGCCGACGAGGATGACGATGACGGCGATCAGAACATCGTGAAGCGCCGGATCAAGCAGGCCTGGCGGCAGATGCGGGCTGACGTGCATCGCACTTTCTACAAGGTGCGTCGCTCGTTTGTGGATTTTTTTGAGGACAAATGAGCCCCCGCGCGCTGTAGCTGTAGCGCGGGCCTTGCAATCTGAGCTCCCGCACCCCAAAATGGCAGGAATGAAAGGCGAACTGCCAACCCAAGCGGCCTGGACCAACGTGCGCCATGGCTGGCAGCAACTCTACGGCAGCTTCGAGGAGATGGGGATCAGTATCGAGTGGCACGATTTCAAATCGAGCTTCTCCCTCGATTGGGCGGAGAGTTTCCGGCCCCGCAGCATCGAGTTTTGCCTCAACCTGGATGGCCGCGGCGTCGTTGGACGGGGGGGCAGCGCCACGCACGGCTATGGCCCAAGCAGCTCCGGCTATTACGCGATCGGCGACGAACCGTTGCGCGCCACGCGCCAGGCGCACGATCGCCATCGTTTCGTTACCCTCGAATATTCGAGAGCCCACTTGCAGAAGCAGTTCGCCGACTCCGAGAGCGAGCTGACGCCCGGGATGCGCGCGGTGATTTTCCCGAAGAAAGAACAGAGCGTGGTTTCGCCGACGCAACCTATGTCGGTCGAGCAGCGGGCGATTGTGGCCAGCCTGGCCGAACCGCCCGTTCCGAAGGCCGCTCGCATCCTTTGGTATCAAAGCAAGGCACTCGAATTGCTGTCGCATTTCCTTTTCGAGCCCAAGGATCCCGAGATGTTTTGCATGCGGCAAAAACGGGTCGCGCGCGATCGAGTTGTGCGGGTGAAGGAACTGCTGGTGCGCGATCTGGCAGAGCCGCCCACGCTCGAAGCGCTCGGACGGGAAGTGGGCTGCAGCCCGTTTTACCTGAGCCGGATTTTTTCTCGCGCTGTCGGCCTCACGATCCCGCAATTCCTGCGCAACGCGCGGATGGAACGGGCCGCCGAACTCCTCCGGAGCGGCCGCTACAATGTGACCGAGGCGGCGACCGAGGTCGGTTATTCGAGTTTGAGTCATTTCAGCAAAGCCTTCTGCGAGACGATTGGTTGTTGTCCGGTCCTCTATCCGGCCGCAAAGCATATTGTGCTCGATCGTTAGGCCGGGATGAGCGCCGCGGCCGCCAGCGCCGGAGCGAAACGCTCCGGCCTTTTTCTCTTACCCACCGCCACCCTCTGGCAGCGCGAGGTCGTGCGCTTCTACCGACAGCGCAACCGCATCATCGGCGCGCTCCTTTCGCCGCTCGTCTTCTGGTTCGTGATTGGCTCCGGTATCGGGCCTTCCTTTCAGGGGGGCTCTGCGCCTAACGGGGTCGGGTACCTTGAGTACTTTTATCCCGGCACCCTGATTCTGATCATGCTTTTCACCGCCATCTTTTCGACCATTTCAATTATCGAAGATCGTCGCGAGGGTTTTCTTCAATCGGTCCTGGTCGCTCCGATCTCACCCGGCAGCATCGTCTGTAGCAAGATCCTCGGCGGGACCACGCTGGCCTTGCTCCAGGGGCTGATCTTTCTGCTGCTCGCGCCGCTCATCGGCATCCACATCACGCCAGAGCGGATTCTGGTCTGTCTTGGCACGCTCTTCGTGGTCGGGTTTGGCCTCACGGGCCTCGGGTTTCTCGTCGCCTGGCCGATGGAATCGACCCAGGGCTTTCACGCCATCATGAACGTCTTTCTCATTCCGCTCTGGCTAATGTCGGGAGCGCTTTTTCCGGCGACCAATCCGCATTCCTGGATCTACTGGGCGGTGCATCTGAATCCCTTGACCTACGGGGTCGCGGCAGTGAGGCGGGCGCTTTACGCCGGTGATCCTGGCGTGCTCCACCTGCCGAGCTTCGCCCTCTCGCTCGGCGTTTCGCTCGCCTTCGGGCTCATCATGTATGCGACCGCCTTCGTTCTGGTGCAGCGGAAATCTTCATGAAAATCAAGCGCGCACTCATCTCCGTTTCCGACAAAACCGGCGTCACCGATTTCGCGCGCGAGCTCGAGCGACAGGGTGTCGAAATCATTTCGACCGGTGGGACAGCGAGCCTCCTCCGGAAGGAGGGGATCAAGGCGATCGACATCTCCAGTTTCACGGGGTTCCCCGAGGTTCTCGACGGCCGGGTGAAAACGTTGCACCCGAAAGTGCACGGAGGACTTCTCTACCTGCGCGGCAACGAGGAACACGAAAAAGCGGCGCGCGAGCATGGGATCGTGCCGATCGATCTCGTGGTGGTGAATCTTTATCCCTTCGAAGCGACCATCGCCAAGCCCGGCGTCAAGTTGGCCGAGGCGATCGAGCAGATAGATATCGGCGGACCCTCAATGTTGCGAAGCGCGGCGAAAAATTACCAGTCGGTCACCGTGATCGTCGATCCGACGGATTATCCTTCGGTCCTCGAGGAAATGCACGATCGCGACGGCGAGACGACGCTGAAATTGCGCGAACGGCTCGCCATCAAAGTCTTTCTCAAGACTTCCGATTACGATCGCGCGATCGCGACATTCCTGAACGAAAAGCAGGAAACGGAAACTTCATTTTCGCTCTCGTTGCCGCTGGTGAGCCGATTGCGTTACGGCGAGAATCCGCATCAGACCGCGTCGATCTACGGAACGTTCGCGGATCATTTCGAAAAACTGCACGGGAAAGAACTTTCTTTTAACAACCTCCTCGATATCACCGCCGCGACCGACTTGATCGAGGAATTCACGGAACCTACCGTCGCCATTCTGAAGCACACCAACCCCTGCGGGGTGGGGAGCGATCCCGACTTGAAGGAAGCGTGGTCGAAGGCCTTTGCGACCGACAAACAGGCGCCCTTTGGCGGCATCATCATCTGCAATCGACCGCTCGATCTTCCGATCGCGAAGGCGATCAGCGAAATCTTTAGCGAAGTGATTATCGCGCCGGATTTCGCCAGCGACGCTCGCGCCTTGCTCCAGAAAAAGAAAAACCTGCGCCTGATGCGGATGCTCCAACCGGTTCAGCCTAACGACAAGCCGGCGATCGATGTGCGCTCGGTCCGGGGCGGGTTGCTCGTACAGCAAAAAGACGTGGCCGAGCTGGATAAACTCGAGACCAAAGTGGTGACGAAACGGCCACCGACCAAGCGGGAAATGGCCGCGATGCTCTTCGGCTGGCGGGTGGTCAAGCACGTGAAATCGAACGCCATCGTCTACGCGAGCGCCGATCGCACGCTCGGGATCGGAGCCGGCCAGATGTCGCGCGTCGACGCCTCCCGCATCGCGGTGTGGAAGGCGGCGGAGGCGGGTCTGTCCCTCCAAGGGAGCGCCGTGGCGAGCGACGCCTTTTTTCCGTTTGCCGATGGCCTGGTGGCAGCGGCCGAAGCGGGCGCGACCGCGGCCATTCAGCCCGGCGGTTCAGTCCGAGATGAAGAGGCCATCGCCGCCGCCGACGAACACGGGATGACGATGGTCTTCACCGGCGTAAGACACTTCCGTCACTAGGCGGGAGCGCGGCGCGACGGCTCGCTCCCCGAGCATTCGTCTAAAACGTCATCGCCAGAATCCAGCCGACGATGAAGAAAAACCCGAGGAGCGAAATAGCCAGGGTTTTCGAGACATCCCGCCACAAATAGATCGCGGGAATGATGCTAAACGTCCCAAGAGTCGAAGTGAGCATCATCACATAGCCCGGAGCGATTCCCTGGTGCAGGAGCTGGACGGGGAACATGACGTCGAGTGCGATCGGCACCGGCATGATGACGGCGAGGAGGCTGACCACCGCCGCCTTCAGGGGCGTGACTTCCGAGAGCAGCGAGCTCCACGGCACGAGAACGATGAGCGCCGCGGCCAGGACACTGGCTAAGACCATCAGCGTCACAGTTGGCTTGAGCAGCATCCAGACGTTCCGGCCGAAATCCTTCAGCAATTCGGCGAAGACGGCAAAAAAACCTTCCGCGCAGGAGCCCGTTTTGGGCGCTTGAGGTTGGGGAATTTCGCATGCGCCACCCAAGTTGAGGGCGGGCAGCGTTTTATTGCGCTCCAGCAAGCTGATCAATCCCGGGACAACAAAAACGATAACGCCGGCCACCAGCAGGTATTTGGTGATACACATGAGGAGCGGGAAGGCGGTGAAGGTCATCGCCACCACCACCGGATTAAAGGTCGGGGAGCTGAAGAGGAATCCCAGCGCGACTTCCACCCGGCCGTTCCCGCGGGTCACCCCGCAGGCAGTGGGGACGGCGCAATTTTCGCAAACTCCCATCGGGACCCCGATGAGAGCGCCTTTGAGCGAGTTGATGTAGAGGTTTTTCCCGACTTTGAGCGGGTAGTAGCGGAGAATCGTATGGAGCAGCGATCCGAAAAGGACGCCAAACGTCATCCCTACTTTCATGCCATTGAGCCAGTTCACGCTGGTGGCCGTGATCTGCCACCAAATTGGCGCATCCGCTTTCACCGCGATCAGCTCGCTGGTGTAGGTCATGGTTGGGACGGCTTTGCCGATGTGGGCGGCCTTGCTGACGAGAGCGGGATAACGGGACCAGAACCAAAACGTGCACAGAATGAGCGCTGCTGCTGCGATTAAAATCACCGGCCTCCAATAACAGCGGATGGAAGGAAAGGCCGATTCGTTAGTTGGGAGTGCGAGTGTCTTGGTGCTCATATCCTGGTTTATTTATATAGAGGGTTTGGATTATAGGAATATCAGCAAATCTTTGAATACAAATTTCTCAAACGTTTGATTTTTCTGACTTCGCTCCCCGCAAATTCGGCTTTAGAAGGCAGCAAGTGCGCGAGCCGAAAGTCGCGGAAGCTCGGGTTTCCTGCCCGAGCGCGGTTGAGGCCGCCCCCGGATGGCCG
>JALYOR010000148.1 GCA_030856765.1 Verrucomicrobiota bacterium
GACTTTGAAGAGCTGGATTTCCAAGAGACGCCGATGGGTGAGCTCTTCCTCCGGCGCCGGCGCATGTTGTCGCTGGGCGGGATCGACGTCTTTGAAGTGAAGCTGGGTGATGCTTTTCTCATGTCGAGCTTGTTCCACGAGGTGGAAGAGGCTTTGTCGCATCTGGGGTTGGGCGAATTGGAGGGGGAAAAGTGGGATGTGGTCGTCGGGGGGCTGGGGCTTGGCTACACCGCGGTCGCGGCGCTCGAACATCCGGAGGTCGAGTCGCTCCTGGTGATCGATGCTCTCCAACCGGTGATCGACTGGCATCAGCGAGGTCTCGTTCCGCTCGGTCCGCGCCTAACGACTGATCCGCGCTGCCGATTGCGTCGGGCTGATTTTTTCGCGCGGGCCCAATCACCGGAGGGGTTTGATCCGGAGAAACCGGGCCGTCAATTCCACGCCGTGCTGCTGGATATCGACCATTCGCCGCGTCACCTTTTGCATGAGCGACACGGGGCTTTTTACAAGCCGGAAGGACTGCGCGCGCTCGCCCGACACCTGCACCCGAACGGAATCTTTGCTCTCTGGTCGGATGATCCGCCGGATGAAGAGTTTCTCGACCTGCTGGACAGCGCCTTTGCGACCGCCCGGGCCCATGTGGTCACGTTTCCCAATCCGCTGCTCGACGAGGAAAGCTCGGCCAGCACGGTTTACGTGGCGCGCAGAGCGGAATAGCGGCCGCCGGGAGCTGGCGCGCGTATTATCTGCGAGATGACTCTTCGCCTGCTCGCTTTGTCTACCGCCTTTCTCCTGAGCGGTTGCGCCGAAATGAAGGTGGCGGAGTTCGAAAGCGGACGGCCGTTGCTCGATCCCGCACAATTTTTCAGCGGGCGTACCAGCTCTTTCGGGGTGATGGAAAATCGCGGTGGCGCTCCGACAAAGCGAGTCACCACGCAGACGTCGGGAAATTGGGAAGGGGAGACGCTGCATCTCGAGCAGGAGCTGCAGATTGGCGATCTGGCCCACCATCGCTCGTGGCAGATTCGGAAGGTCGACGCGCATCACTACGAAGCGACCGCGAACGACATGGTCGGGAGCGCGCGGGGCGAAGCCTACGGCAACGTCTTTCACTGGGAATTCACGCTCAAGCTCTCGCCCGGCAATCCATTGGCGAACGTGCGGATGAGTCAATGGATGTATCTGCAGCCCGACGGCCGCACCCTGATCAACCATTCCACGATTCGGAAGTTTGGGATCGTCGTCGCGCAGGTGACCGAGCAGTTCCGGCGTGAGACGAGCGCGCCGTAGTCGCGCGACCTTGTTTACCCCGGCGGTCTGGCCCTCCAAGTGGCGTCGCCCTTGGGCTCACGTCGTCTGATTGGTATTCGCCGAAGCGGATAAGAGCGGGAGGTGCTATCGGTAGGGATGTCCGATCCACGTAACGTCGCTCACGATAAAAAAGTAAAGCAGGAGAAAGAAAACGAGAAGCCGGAGGCCGATAAGCCCGCCGAATCGAAGGGAACGGCAGCTGCCACACCTGCGGCCGAGCCGTCCCAAGCTTCGGCCGATCACGAGAAATCAGTCGCTGTCCTCTCCAAGCTCAAAGAGATGGAATTCCATTCCCGCGCCAACCTCGAGACGCTGGCTGAATTGACCCTGACGATCGACGACGAGCTGAAGCAGAAGGAATTCTCCGATCCCATCGGCGCGCTTTACGGCACGCAGGATCAGTTTCAGACCAAAGTCGCCGAGTTGATCGAGAAGTACGAGGCGCACGTCGACACGTTGAAGCCCTCGGCCTAGCGGCTGGGCTTGGATTTGCGCTGGTCATCGCGACCGCCAACTGGTTTTGATGGGAGCATGAAATCATTCCTGCTCGCATTTTTCACCATGGCCGCCCTGGCCGTGCCCAGCGGATGGGGGCAAAGCAAAATCGACCTCCACGGCGGGGATAGCGTTCGGACCGTGCTCGAACAACAGGTTGGCAAACCGGTTGAGTTGCGGATGAAGTCAGGCGAAAAAATCTCCGGCAAGCTGCAGAAGGTGACCGAGAAAATGGCGCACGTCTCCGAGTTGACGGATGCGGATTTTTACGACGCCGCAGTCGACATCGATAGCATTGCGGCCGTAGTCGTGCGCGTGCGGTCAAACTAGAAATCGCTTGTCGGCAGCTGGACTATTTTTGGGAGGGCATTTGCCTAGAGCGTGTCATGCACTTCGCGTCTCTCTACAGGCAGCAGCCAAAGTGCATGGCACTCTCTAGATTGGCGTCATGACCGACCTACCTTCATCTCTGCCTCCGCCTGCGACGCATCCTGGGCGCAATGAGCACTGGGAATTCCTGCGCGATGTCGCGGTCTTCCAGCTCAAGATGCTGCTCGATAATGTGCGCGATTTTGCCCTAATGCCGGTGTCGTTAGGCGCAGCCCTCATCGATCTGATTTTCAAGGGGGAGCGCCAGGGATCTCTCTTCTATCAGGTCCTCAAATGGGGCGCGCACAGCGAACGGGTGATCGATGTCTACAGCGCGATCGAAGAACACGAAAAGCCCAATCTGAATCCGGACTACACGATCGACGCGGTGATCTCACGGCTCGAGGGCGTGCTCGTGCGCGAATGCGAGAAAGGCGGAACCGCGGCGAGCGTGAAAGCGGCGATGGACCGGACGATCGCGCAAATTCAGGTCGAGACTGCCGGTCCGCGCGACCGGGCACGGGAAGCGGTGGCGCGCGCGGCCGCCAAGCTGCGCGTCAAGGTCGATCCCCTCCCACCGGAAGAGAAGCACCCCGGCTAGTCGAGCAACTCGACTTTGTCACCTTCCCGGATCATCCCCTCAGCCAAAACGACGGCATAGACGCCGGCATAGCCGCCGTGTTTTTGCGCCACAGTCTTCAAGATCTCGGGCGATTTCTCGCCCGTATCCGGATCGAGCGTGATGATCATGCAGCGGGAATCGCGCGCGACGATGGCGAGAGAGACTTTCGCGCCGATGCACAGCGTGCGTCCGACGAGGTCATCTTCGTTCAGGTCGCCACTCGTCGTCAGGTCGAGGTAGAGGTTGGCGCGGAAACGGCGCTGATCGACCGTGGTGCCCGTTTCTTCGCCAAGGCGCGCGACCGATTGCAGGGAGATGAGCGAGACCGGCCGGCAATCGGTTAGAGCGCGCTCGGAACGCCGGAGGGTGAGCTGCGGTTTTTCGCTGAGGCCGGCGCAGAGTTCTTCGACGAGGGCTGGATCATCGATGGCGAGTGTTGTGCCGGACGGTGTTTCTACCTCGAGCGCCAGGGCGCCCGGCTCTGCGTAAAGTGGAGTCGCGCCTGCCCCGAGGCTCGAGGCGGCAGCCAGATTCGGCGGTGCAACCGCTGCTTCCGGGACACGAAAACGGGGGCGAAAGCGCAGCATGCGAGTTTGTTCACGCGCCGTCAGGTAGGGCAGGCCTGGCCTGATCTGCGGGTTGTGAAAAGCGAAAAGCCGGTCGCAATAAATCCCGGAGAAGCCTGTGAAAACTTCGCGTAGGCGCTCGCCGCGCATGCTCTTCACCGGATAGCGCCAGAGGCTCTCGATCTTTCCGATGCGGCTCATGACGAGACCAAGTCTACCGTTTCGCTTTAGCTTTGGAAGCCAGGAGATAATCACGCAACTCCCGCGCGGCCCGCGAGAGGACCCGATTCTTGTTCCAGAGAAGGGCGATTTCGCGGGTCGGTTGGGCTTTGCCTAACGAACGGTAGACGACCGTGGCGCCGCTCTGGGATTGTCGGGCCATCGCCGGTACGATCGAGATGCCCATGCCGGCTGCGACCAACGCCTGGACTGTCTCAATCTGAGCGCTGCGGCAACTGATGCGGGGCGAGAAACCCTGGGCATAACAGAACTGGAGAGTCTGCGCCCCGAGGCAATGGGTGTCGGACATGAAAATGAAATTCTCCGGCTGGAGATCCGCTGCGGTCAGGTCGCGCTTGCGGGCCAGCGCATGGCCGCGGGGCAGAGCGAGCACGAGCTCTTCGCGAAAGAGCGAGCGCACCTCCATCCGGCCGTCGGTGATCGGTAGACTAACGAGTGCGAGATCCAAATCGCGCTGGGCCAGAGCCCGCAGAACGCGATCGGTTGTTTCCTCGTGCACGATCAACTGGACAGAGGGCGAGCGCCGGCGGAAGCCACGCAGAATCCTGGGTAACAGATAAGGAGCGATCGTCGGGAGGGCGGCGAGGTTCACCTCGCCCCTGGCGGCGCCGCCGCGCGCATCGCGCACCTCGCGTTTGGCTTCATGAATTTCACGCAGCACGCTTTCCGCGCGTGGGCGGAAGAGTTCGCCGGCAGCGGTCAGGGTGACCTGGCGGCGGGTCCGTTCGAAAAGCTTTTCGCTCAATTCTGCTTCGAGCTTGAGGATCTGCTGGCTGAGCGAGGGTTGCGCCACGTGGCAACTCTCGGCCGCGCGGCTGAAGCTTCCCGTTTTCACGATGGCGAGAAAATAGCGTAGTTGGTGCAGTTCCATAGGCAGTGCCTATTTATTGGATAGGCAGATCGTCTTTCCTACCTATCGCACAGCTCGTTACTTTGCCAGCCTGCGCGCCGAGCGCTGAGAAAAGATTCGAAAAGCAAAGGAAATTCTATGCCCAAAATCAAACGACCAAAAACTGACGCCGCCAATAAGAAGATCAAGGAGTTGGCTCCCAATATTTCCGAGATGGACGGGACGACCCTGACTTCGAATCAGGGCGTCTCGATCAACGACACCAACAACACCCTCAAAGCCGGCGAACGTGGCCCGTCGCTTCTGGAAGATTTCCTGATGCGGGAAAAGATCACGCATTTCGATCACGAGCGGATCCCGGAGCGCGCGGTCCACGCCCGCGGCGTGGCGGCGCATGGCTATTTCCAGGCTTACCAATCGCATTCCAACCTAACGAAGGCCGGTTTCCTCAACGATCCCTCGCGCAAGACGCCAGTCTTCCTCCGCTTCTCGACTGTGGCCGGTTCGCGCGGCTCCGCCGATCTGGCCCGCGACGTGCGCGGATTCGCGATCAAGTTTTATACCGACGAAGGGATCTTCGACATGGTCGGAAACAACATCCCGGTCTTCTTCATCCAGGATGCGATCAAGTTTCCCGATCTCATCCACGCCGTGAAACCGGAACCGCATAACGAGATCCCGCAGGCGGCCTCGGCGCACGACACCTTTTATGACTTCATCTCTTTGACGCCGGAGACCTTCCACATGCTGATGTGGGTGATGTCGGACCGGGCCATCCCGCGCAGCCTGCGCATGATGGAGGGCTTTGGCATTCACACCTTCCGCTTCATAGACGAAGCCGGGAAGTCGCGCTTCGTGAAATTCCATTTCAAACCGAAACTCGGAATGCACTCGGTTCTCTGGGACGAAGCGCTCAAGATCAACGGCAAGGATCCCGATTTCCATCGGCGCGATCTCTGGGACGCGATCGAGAATGGCCAATTCCCGGAATGGGAGTTTGGCGTCCAGGTGGTTGAGGAAAAGGACGAGCACAAATTCGACTTCGACCTGCTCGATCCGACCAAGATTATCCCCGAGGAAATCGTCCCGGTGACGCCGTTAGGCAGATTGGTCCTGAATCGCAATCCCGATAACTATTTCGCTGAAACCGAACAGGTCGCGTTTCACCCCGGCCACTTGGTTCCCGGCATCGACTTCAGCAACGACCCGCTCCTGCAGGGCCGGCTCTTCAGTTACACCGACACGCAACTGACGCGTCTCGGCGGTCCGAACTTCGCGCAGATCCCGATCAACCGGCCGACCTGCCCGATGCACAACAACCAGCGCGACGGTCACATGCAGCAAATCGTGAATCGCGGTGAGACCAGTTATTTCCCGAACACGATCAGTGGCGGTTGTCCGATGGAAGCGAAAGCCGACATGGGCGGGTTCGTCAGTCACATGGAGGAGGTGCAGGGCTCGAAAGTGCGCGGCAAGACGGACAAGTTCTTCGATCACTTCAGCCAGGCGGCGCTCTTCTTCCAGAGCCAAGCGCCGGTGGAACAGCAGCACATCATCAATGCGCTCACCTTCGAACTCGGGATGGTGACGCGGCCAGCGATCGTCGAGCGCATGCTCGGGATGCTGAACAAGGTCGACAAGTCACTCGCTGGCGGCATCGCGGAAGGCTTGGGCATGAAAGTGCCGGGTACCGTAGAAGGCCGTGTCAACCAGGCGGTGGGCGCCGATGCCGGTCGCAACACCGAGTCGAAACCGATGAAGAACACCTACGGCACTTCGCCCGCCTTGAGCATGATGAATACGGTCAAGAACACCATCGAAACCCGCAAGATCGCCATCCTCGTGGCGGCCGGCGTGAACGGTAGCGATCTGTCGGCGATGAAAGACGCTCTGACCAAAGAAGGCGCGATGGTGAAGGTTATTGGACCGCGCGGCGGCACGCTGAAGACGGCGCAAGGGACGGATCTGAAAGTGGACATGAGCCTGGTCAACGCGGCTTCGGTTCTGTTTGACGCGACCTATGTGCCCGGGGGTGAGAAGAGTGCGGCGACGCTGGCGAAAGACAACCGGGCGATCCTTTTCGTCAACGAAAGCTACAAACATTGCAAAGCCCTCGCTGCAACCGGCCATGGGGTGGAAGTGATTCGCGCTTCAGCGATCAACCTCGACTCGGCGAAGCACGATCCCGCGTTGCTGGTCGACGAAAAGGGCGACGCAAAAAAGATCGCGGGCAAGTTCATTAAGGCGATCGCGCAGCATCGCAACTGGGAGCGCGAGAAGACGGCAAACATTCCGGCCTAACGGGCCTGCCTCGTGAGCGTGTCGGCCGGCGCGACCCGGCACGCCTAGCCGGAGGTCTGCGGCTTTGGCCTAACGAGCCGGGTAACGAGGAGATTGATCGCTTTTTCCAGGAGCATTCCCCAAGCGCTCAGGACCGCGAGCGTCGCCAGCGCGATGAGAAGGAACATCCAGATCGGCACCTCGCGGATGCGCAATCCCAGCCAGATAACATAGGGATGGTGGATGAGATAAACGCCGTAGGAGAAAGCCCCGACGAGGCCGAGCACTTTGGCCGGAGTGGGAAAGCGCGCGATCATTCCCGCGAGACCGACCAGGACGAGGAAGCAACAGGCTCCCGTGGCAAAGTCGACGAAGGTGTAAGCCGTTAGGCCGTGGTAAAGCTGGAGGGCGGCCGGATAGAGGACGACTCCGGTGAGGAAACCGGCGCCGTCGAGGAGAAATCGTTCCACCCGTGCCGCGGCCTGGCTGTCCCACATCCCGAGGGCCATGCCGAGGGCAAACTCCGGCAACCGGCAAAGCGCGAAGCCACCCTGGACCCACATGCCGTTTTGCGGGTAAACGACGAGAAGGAGATAGCGCACGGAAAATCCGAGCAGGCAGGCGCCGAGCAGAAATTTGGCGGGACCGAGCTTGCGCGCCGCCCAGAAGAGGAGGGGAAAGAAAAGGTAGAACTGGATGAGCATGGTGAAATACCACCAGGCGGCATTGAGATAATAGAAGTTGCTCTCGATATCGATGAAACGGAGGCCGAGCAGGCTGAGAATGAAACGACCGTCGATCTTCTCAAAGCGCGCGGTGAAGGGCGAAAGGAGGTAGACCAGATGAGCAATCCAATACATTGGATACAAGCGCAGGAGCCGGGTGCGATACCATTTCCCCCACGCCATTTGCCCTTTCTCGGCGCGGCGCGCGGTCGACTGCATGAGGGCCCAGCCGCTCAGGATGATGAAGACGCCCACCGCGTGGAATCCGAGGCCGGAAAGTTTTAGCCAGGCGATGCCGAGCGCTGTCGTTAGGCCGCCGGCCAACGTGCTCCAGTCGGGGGGTGGCAGCGTGCCGTGCTCGAAGTAGGTGCGGAAGAAGTGGAAGTAAACGACGACGAGGATGGCGAGGCCTTTCGCCACGTCGAGCCAGAGGAGTCGTTTCACCGCCGTTCGGTTAACAGCGGGTGGGCGGTTTAGAAAGACCGAAGTGAAAGAATCGCGAACCCTTCGCGGCTTTTTGGGAGTCGCGACCGCGGAACATCAGTTTCCGCTGTCGAAGAAGATTTCCTCGATGGCAGAGCCAAAGAGACGCGCGATCGCGGAGGCGAAGGTGACGGTCGCGGCGGAAGGATCTCCCGCCGCGACCGCAAAACCTATTGCAGGTCGAAAACTTCGATCAGCCCCACGCCGGTGGTGCCGGATTGTCCGGCCACGACCGCAGTGTAGGAGCCGGGCGACAGGGTCATGACGATGGCTGACTCATCCGCCATCGTCGGTGCGATGGTGAGGCCCTGGAGCTCAGCGGCCTGGGAGGCGTCATCCTGCCAGTTATCGTTGAAGGCAATGCTGACGCCGTCGCTGTTAAATAACTGCAGGGTAGGATTGCCTAATGGATCGCTGATGCCGGACTCGGCGAGGGAGGGCCCGAGGGCGCGCACCACCACCTTGGACGGCTGGATGTTCGTGCCTCCGAGAATGAAGCCACCAATCATGACGTTATCTTCAGTCTGGACCGAACCGCGGGTGCTGATGTTGGCGAGCTGCGATGCGAGTGAGGCGTTCAGATCGTAGATCTCGAGCAATCCCACACCGGTCGCCCCGCCCTTGCCTCGGACGATGGCGGTGTAGGAGTCGGGGCTGAGCGTAGCGATGATTGCCGGCTCGCGTTCGTCAGTCGGGGCGATCATGGTCCCCTCGATCTCGTTTTCCTGCAGATCTTTCCAATTATCGTTAAATGCTATCTGGCCGCTGGTGCCGAAGAGTTGAAGTGTGGGATCTTCCAGCGTCGAGGTAACGTCGGAGCTTGCCAGGGAAGGCCCGATTCCGCGGATAATGACCCGCTTGGGGATGTTGCCCGTGATGATGAAGCCGCCGATCAAAACACCTTCGCCATCGTCCACCCGGAGGCGGGTAGAGATGTTGACCGCTTGTGAGCTCGGGCTTGGTGATGGGCTCGGTGAAACACTTGGGCTCGGCGACGGGCTCGCGCTCGGCGACGGGCTTGCGCTTGGACTCGGCGATGGGCTTGCGCTCGGCGACGGGCTCGGACTAGGGGAGGCGCTCGGACTGGGCGACGGACTCGGACTGGAGTCTTCCGCCGGAGCATTCGGTTGCTGGGCCAAAGCGTTCATGCCAGCGGTCGCCAGCAGCAGGAGTAAACCAAAACTAACGAACAGTCGAGAGCCGGAGCGGCGCCAAGCGGCTGACCGACAGTTGGTTTGGATGGAATGGTGAGTCGTTTTCATATTGGTGGCTTTCTGTGAGTTGAGTTTTGCTGTTGGGGACAATTACTCATAACCACTCCGGCGCGGCGAACGTGCAATAGTAACGCGGCTGTAACCTTTGCGTGCCGGTGTAGCGGGCAGGAAAGGCGAATCGTCCGCGCCCGCGTCGTCAGGGGGAATAACTTGGCACTCGACGAGCGCAATTTCCGTGGCTACTTCCGACACGGATGAACAACGCCGGCGTTGAACCGAAGACACACGCAAACGACCGCTCTCGCGGCTCATGGTGGCAGCGCGTCCGCGGTTGGGATTGGCCCATCATTGCACTGGTGTTGGGGATCAAAGCACTATTGCTTACTTTCGGCGTCCAGGCGGTTGCCAGCTTTTCGCCCGTTCATCCCGGCTGGCTGGAGATTTGGAATCGATGGGACGCGACGCACTACTTACGGCTGGCAGAGACGGGCTACACTGCGAGCGGTGAGGCGCGCGTCTCCCTGGTCTTCTTTCCCCTCTACCCCTGGTTTGTCCGAATCATTGGCTGGGTGGTGCGTGATTATCAGGTGGCGGCTTTCGTGGCCTCAGGAGTCGCCTCGGTCGCGGCCGCGCTTCTTCTGCGGCGTTTGGCGCGTTACGATGAATCCGATGAGGTCGCGCGTCACTCTGTCTGGTTTCTTCTCATCTTCCCCACCGCCTTTTTCCTGCACATCGGCTATACCGAGAGTCTCTTCCTGGCTCTTGTCCTCGGTTGTTTTCTCGCAGCCAGAAAGGAACGTTGGGCCTTAGCCGGAGTGCTGGGAGCGAGTGCCTGTTTGACCCGGGTGAATGGGATGATTTTGCTTCCCGCGCTCGCGACGGAAGTGACCTTGCAATATTGGCGCACCCGCCGGATTGACCTGCGCTGGCTATGGCTGGGTCTGGTCCCGTTTGGATTTCTCGGCTATCTCTGGCTGAACTACGAAGTCACGGGTGACTTCTTCGCTTTCACCAAGATCATGCACGAGCATTGGTACAAGAAATTCGCTCCGCCCTGGTCCGGAATCTACGACGTCTATCTCCGCGCGCTCGGGATGAATATCAATGAAGGCCTCAATGAACTGCTCGGAGTTATTCTGCTCTCTGTCTGCATGGTTTGGTCCTGGTTTCGTCTCCGGCTTTCCTACTCAGTCTGGATCACCTTCAACTGGCTCCTCATGACCAGTACGGCCTATGTCCTGAGTGTTCCGCGTTACACTCTTACCCTTTTCCCGATCTTTATCCTTTTTTCCCGGGCCTGCACCGGTCGCCCGTTTTGGTTTGCCTTGGTCAGCGTCTGGTCGCTCCTTTACCTCGCGCTCTATGCTGGGCGCTTCGCCCAAGGCGTGTGGGCGTTTTAAGGCGACTGCCGGAAACACCACTCGCGCGGTGGGGAATTGGGAATCGACCGGGCTGGCGGAGAGCTCCGCAAAGCTGGCGGAGGCCTCGCAAGGGAGCGCGGAAAGGATGACGGGGCGTCGGCGCCGATTACCGAGACGTTGGAGACGATACGGAGATATCGGAGAGGAATACCGAGCCGGTGGAGCGCTCCGCAGAACCGTCGGAAACGAATACCGAGGCGTGGGAGCCGTGCGCAGAGTGGTCTGAGTCGACTCCAGCGGCGTCGGAGAGCTCGCCAAGGTCGACGGAGTACTCTGCACGAGGGAGAATGCCCGGACGGACTGCTTTCGCGCCGTTTTTTCGCTCCCGGAGGCGGCCGGTTTTTCCCGGGCGGCGGGTGGGGAGAATGCAAGGTAACGGGGGTTGTAACTTTTTAGTTCGAGCCAAGGCCCGTCCGCGTCATCATCATCCAGCGAAGCAACTGCGATGTATGAAAACTTCTTCCAGCTTGGTCTCTCGGATCAGCGGGGCAGCCTGCTCGCCGCATCGTCACCTGCAAGTCGCACCTAATATTTTCCTTCTCCTGCTGGCGCTGGCGCCTCTGGCCATGGCGCAGCAGGTCGATCGTTGGAAGGCCCCGATCGAGGCGGAGTCAGTGATTGCCTGGAGGGCGGAAGCTCCCGCCGCGAAGGCGAGGCCGCTGCCCTTTTCCGCGCCCTGGATGACTTACAACACTGGATTAATTTCCACCGCCGGGAGCCCGATCGCGCTCGCGACCGGCGACGCGGATGGCGATGGCGACATCGACGTCGTGGCTGCGCGCGCCTATGCGGAAGGGGGTTTTGTCTATCTCCGGAACGATCGCAAGGGAAGTCTCGCCCAGCCGGTCTCTTACGCCGGAACGGGCAAGGCTTCCGGCATCGTGATGGCGGACCTGGATAACGATGGCGATCTCGATGTCGCCGTGACCGACTCGGACGGGACGGCCACCGGGAACACAGTCTCGGTTTATCTCGGCAACGGGAACGGGACCTTCGGCGCGCGCCAGCCGTGGTCGGTCGGGAGCGGGACGGTTGTTCCGCTGGGAATCGCTGCGGCCGACTTCGACGCCGATGGGGACGTGGACTTGGCGGTGGCGGCACATGGCTACGTCGGCGGCGGGTCGACGGCGGTGCTGCTGTTTAACAATGGCAATGCAATTTTTGCTGCACCGGTGACCTTCCCTGCGACCGCTTCACCGTCTGACATCGCGGCCGGCGATGTGAACGGCGACGGCCGGCCGGATTTGGTCATCGCGCACGAGCTTTACACCGTGAGTGTGCTGCTCAACAACGGCGCGGGCGGATTCGGACCGGCCGTGCTCTATAAAAACCTCGGCGGCAACAATGCCGGTCCGCTCTTTCCTACCATCGCGCTGGGCGACTTGGATAAGGACGGCGACCTCGACATCGTCTATGGCAACACGCGGACGTGGGATGACACCGCCATCACCGGTCGCGCCGTGCAACTGCGCAACAACGGCACGGGAGCGTTCACCCGCGGCGCGGACATCCCGTTCCAGTTTTACAGTTCGGGTCCGACCGATGTCGCCCTGGCGGATTTAAACGGCGACGGCGCGGCAGATCTTCTCGCCACCAGTTATACCGCGCGCGTCAACGATGGCGTGTGGGTGGTGCTGAACAACGGCACCGGCGGGTTCGGCCCCGCGGCGCTCTACCCCGGGGGCCAGGCCACGATCGCGCTGGCCGCGGCCGATATGAACGGCGACAACGTGGCGGATATCCTAACGGCCGACTCCTATTCGAACGCGGTCACCGTTCGCTTCAACCCGGGCACCGGTTTCTTTCCGATCTTGCCGAGTTACTTTGTCGGATACCTGCAAGGGTTCCAGGATGCGGCTGATGTCGATGGAGATGGGGACCTGGATCTCTTCACCACCGGTCCGAATTACATCCAGGGCGGCGGCTTCATCCTCTACAACAGCGGAGCCGGCGGCTTCCTTCAGCATACCGTGCTCAGCAATGGGGTCGATGGCCTCACCGCCGGAGTCCTGCGCGACCTGAACGGCGACGGGAAGGTGGATCTGTTGTTCAACAACGCGAATACGTCTTCGCAATACGATTTCTTTACCGCGCTTAATAACGGGGATGGGACGTTTGGCGCAATCAAACGCTCGGTCGTGCGCAGTGCGGGCTGGGGCCAGATCGATGCGTTCGATCTCGATAACGATGGCGACCTCGATGTGGTCGACATGGAAAACCTCGGCGCGCCGGGTATTCCGAACGGCCGCTTCTTCATCGCGCTCAACAATGGCGACGGGACTTTCCAGACTCCCTACTCCTACGACCTCCCCGCACC
>JALYOR010000001.1 GCA_030856765.1 Verrucomicrobiota bacterium
ATTGCAGGGCAATTAAGACTTGGGCTATTTTCATGCCGACTTCTACTTTACGCGGTGCACAATTGGGATCGGAAAAAAGGGGCGAACAAGAAATATCGTTTATCCCTGCCGGCGGTCGCTCCGTCAAGCGCAGCTTTGAGCAAATTATTCCCTCGCAAGATTATTTTAGCGCGGAGAACGTTCTGGAGACGGGTTTGCCGGCGGTGCCGGCAATCGCGCCAAGCTCGGCCCATCGTTCGTAGAGCTGAGCGACGAGATCACGCGCGGCGCGTAGATCGGCTTCCAGCTTCTGCCAATCCGATGCATGGGTCGCGTAAAAATCGGGGGCGGCAAAGATGGCTTCCAGCCTAACGACTTCGTTCTCCGCGGCGAGAATCGCCTTCTCCATCCCCTCCAATTCGCGTTCTTCCTTCCACTTCAGCTTGCGCGGTTTGGCCTTGCTGTAGCTGGGGTCGCTGACCCCGGCCGAGGTGGGCGCCGCAGCGGGACCGGCGTCAGCGACCCCGGCTACAGTGCCCGCTCGTTTTTCGAGATAGTAGTCGTAGTTCCCAACCGCATACGTCACCTCGCCTTCGCCTTCGAAAGCCAAAATGGCGGTACAGACCCGATTCAAAAAATAGCGATCATGGCTGACCACGATCACGTTTCCCTTGAAAGCCACCAAGGCCTCCTCGAGCAAACGCAACGTGCCGAGATCGAGATCGTTGGTCGGTTCGTCCAGGATGAGCATGTTCCCGCCGCGCTTGAGAATCTTCGCCAACAAAACGCGGCTGCGCTCCCCGCCGCTGAGCTGGTCGATCTTGGTATTGATCCGCTCTTCCGTGAACAGGAATCGCCGCAGGTAACTGCGCAGGGTGATATTCTCCTCGCCCAGCCTAACGAACTCGCTCCCCTCGCCCACTTCGTCGAAGACTGTCTTGGTGTCGTCGAGTAGGAGGCGGTTTTGGTCGACGTAGTTGATCTCGGTTCGCGCGCCGATTTCGACTTCCCCACTCGTGGGCGCGACCTGTCCGAGCATGATCTTCAGCAGGGTCGACTTACCCAGACCGTTGCGACCAACAATGCCCAGGCGCTCGCCCGCCACGAGATTGAGCGTGAGATCGTCGATCAACCGCCGGCCAGCGAGGTCCATCGTCACCCCGCGCAATTCGAGAACGCGATTCGCAAGCTTCGGCGCGGGCGGAATGATGAGATCAACATCGAGTTCCGCTTCCGGCGCGTCCTGCGCGGCCATTTCAAAATAGCGTTCCACTCGATCGACTGATTTCGTCCGCCGCGCCCGCGGCGCTTTCCGCACCCAGGCGAGCTCGCGCTTGAGAAACTTCTGTCGTTTGTGCTCCTGCATTTCCTCGACCGCCGAACGCTCGGCCCGCGCGAGCAGGTAGTCGGTGTAATTCCCGGGGTAACTGAAGAATTTCCCGCGCGACAGCTCGACCACGCGAGTCGCGACACGATCGAGGAAATAGCGATCGTGGGTCACGAAGAGCGCCGTGCCCGCGTAGCGCGACAGGAAGTCCTCCAGCCATTCGATTGATCCCGTATCGAGATGGTTCGTGGGCTCGTCGAGAATCAAAAAGTCGGGACGCGCCAGCAAGGCACGACAAAGTGCGACGCGCCGCTTCTCGCCGCCGGACAAGGTGGCGACCGCACGCTCTTCGTCCGGGGCGTGCAAGTTGGTCACGAGGCTCCTGATCCGATGCTCGAGATTCCAACCATCGAAGTGATCGATCTGCTCCAGAAGCAAACCACTCCGCGCGCTTTCCGGCGGCGCGGCTTCATATTCCGCGATCAAGTCGAGGACCCGCTGCGCTCCGGCCAGGATGTTCTCGTGAACCGTCGCCGTTTCATCGAGCTCGAACATCTGCGGCATGTAGCCGACGACGAGATCGCGGCGCTGATTCATCTCGCCCGAATCCGGCGACATCACACCGGCGGCGATTTGGAGAAAAGTCGACTTACCGGAACCATTCCGACCAACCAAACCGATACGTTCGCCCTCCAGAATCGTGACCGAAGCTTGATCGAGCACCACGTGCGGACCGAACCGCACTACGAGCTCGGCCGCGCTGGCAATTGTGTTTGGAACCGGCTCGGACATCGGATGACATAGCACACCGGGCGCGCCTCTTCCCGCTTGCCAGCGTGGACCGGGTCCCGAAAATAGCCGAGCATGTTCGAACTTCTCGCGACCGATTCCGTCTCCAAGGCGCGCCACGGTCGCCTCACGACCGCGCACGGCGTGATCGAGACGCCGGCGTTTATGCCGGTCGGCACGCAGGGCAGCGTGAAAGCGGTCAGCCCGCGGGAGCTGCGCGAGCTGGAGGCACAGATCATTCTCGGGAATACCTATCACCTTTTCGTTAGGCCGGGAATGGAAGTGATGCGGCATTTCGGTGGGCTCCATCGTTTCATGAATTGGGATGGACCGATCCTGACCGACAGCGGCGGCTACCAGATCTTCTCGCTCGCCAAGATCCGGAAGATCACAGAGGAAGGCGCGCGATTTCAGAACCATCTCGACGGCACGCCGACCTTCATCTCGCCGGAGATCGCGATGGAAATCCAGGCGTCGTTAGGCAGCGACATCGCGATGGTGCTGGATGAATGCCTGCCTTACCCCTGCGCGCACGATTACGCCGCGCGGAGCCTCGAGCTGACGGCGCGCTGGGCCGCGCGCTGCAAGCAAGCTCTCAACTCTCAACCCTCAACTCTCAACCAATTGGCCTTCGGCATTGTCCAGGGCGGGACGTTCGAAGATCTGCGCCGGGCGAGCGCAGAGGCGACGGTAGCGATCGGTTTTGATGGCTACGCCATTGGCGGCGTGAGCGTGGGCGAGCCGGAGCCGGAAATGATGCAGGCGGTGGAATGGAGCGAGCCGTTTTTGCCTAACGACAAACCACGCTATGCCATGGGCCTCGGCACACCGCCGCAACTGCTCGAGTTGATCGCACGGGGCGTGGACATGTTCGATTGCGTCCTCCCAACCCGGTTGGCACGCAACGGCACGGCTTTCACGTCAGGCGGAACCTTGAATCTCAAAAACGCCGAGTTCGCCCTCCAAACGGGTCCAATCGAGGAGGGCTGCACCTGCCCGTCTTGCCGCGAGTTTACGCGCGGTTACCTGCGCCATTTGATTAAGGCGGAGGAGATTCTCGGCCTCCGACTCGTCACCTTGCATAACTTGCATTTCTACCTGCACCTCATGACGGGCGCCCGCCGGGCCATCGAAGCTGGCACGTTCGACCGCTATCGCCGGGATTTTGTGAACGATTATCGCGCCGCGACCTAACGTCAGCGCGTTTGAGCCACCGCCGTGGGCGGCGCGCTAAAAATCTTATCGAGCGCGGCGAGCGCGTTCGCCGGGCCGAGATACTTTTCACCATCGTAACTGCTGGCCACGACATGGCTCTCGCGGTCGAGCACGAGCAACGAAGGGATGCTGGCGCCGCCCAAATCTTTCACTCCCCGGAGATTGCTGATCTGGTCGTAATCTACGGCCAACCACGGCATTTTCGTCTCGCGAATGTAGGTCTCCCAGCCAAAGCGCGAGCGATCCGAACTCACGAAGATGATCTCAAACTCGGGGTGCGTGGCGGCGACGCGATTGTAGTAATCGACCAATTGCGTGGTGAATTTGCGGCACGGCGCGCACCAATGGGCAGAGAAATAGAGCGCGACGAATTTCTTCGTTTCCAATTCCGAACCGTCTGCCGGTTTGGTGCTGCCGTCGCGACAGCGGACGAGTTTGCTTTTCAGAGCCTCCAGGATGAGCGCCTGGCCCGGTGATGGTGGGGGCGTGGCTCGGGCGCGGGCTTCCGCTTGTTGCGCTTGGTAGAGCGTATTGAGCTGACGATCCTGCTCAATCTGCGCCGTCCGACGCGCGGCCAGTTCTGCTTCGCGGGCTTTGACCTGGTCAGCCTCGGAGGTGGATATGACGTGCCTGCCGCTTTCCAGGGCCGCGATCAGGTGAGGATCGGCGCCGAATTCCAGCATCGATTTCTTCGTCGCCTCATCGAGCGGATCGAGAACGCGCCGGCTGGTGATTTCCGCCAGAACGCTTTCGCTGGAATAACCCGAGCGCAGCATGAGGGCGATTTCCTTGGTTGAGAGTGGTCGCGGCTCCGCCGACGCCCTCGCGGCGAGGGAGGCGACCAGCAGAATCAGGAGCCAACGCATGCCTCTTGGGGAGCAGGAGATGCGCCAGTTACTTCTTTGCCTCGGGAAAGTAGCGCGGCAGGAGCTCGCGATATTCGCTCTTCGCTTCGGCAGCTTTGGTCGCGAGTTCGTGGGCCGCTTCTTTTTCCCCCATCTGCGAGGCGAAGATCGCGCTCAGCCATTGCCGCTCGGGCACATCGGTGCCGGCGGGACGAATGAAGGCGGTTGAGATCGCGAGCAGCATTTTCGGCGACAGGTTCCGCCAATCGGTCATGACCGAGCCGTAGCGAGTCTTGAGTTCGAGTTTGCTCGCCGTCGCCCGCCGCACCGACCCGTCGTAGCGCACTCCGTGCACGTCTGTCACCACTCCGCCGTAGCCGATCTGGTTGATGTCGCCGATTAGCTTTTCCTTCCACTCGGCCAGCCAGCGGGCGCGCCGCAACTCGCTCTCGCGTTCGGCCTGGACCGAAGAAGATTTCAGCTTCGTCTTTTCGAGAATGTCGACCGCCCTTTCGAATTGATAGCCGGCGATTGCCTTCTTTTCGGCCACCAGCGCGTTTCGCAAAGTAGGAGCGTCTTCCTCGGCCTGTTTTTTCTCCTCGGCCGAGCGCTCTTTCGACAAGTCCGAAACCTGCGCCGCGAGCTTGGCTTCTTCGTCGGCGAATTGAAACGAAAGCGCCCCTTTCGCTTTTAGCTTTTTCTGGACAGCGCGAATCCTGGCTAGCGCCACATCGGGATCGCGCGTCGCCGAACGCTTTTTCTCCCACTCGGTCAAGAGCTCGAAATCCTTCAGCCGATCTTGGGCGAGCGATTTGAAATTCCTCAGCCAGGCGAGCGAGCTCGGCGGTTCATCCGAGACAAAACTCTGGAACGCGGTGGCGGCTTGCGCGAATTGTCCGCGCTCCCAAAGCTGCAACCCGGCGCAAAGCTCGACCACCGGTTGAAACTCGCGTTGCGCTGGCACCATCTCGCGGAAAAGCGCCTCCGCGGAGGCGTAATGACCGGCTTCCAGTTCCCTCCGCGCCGCCTGCACCTGGTCCGGCGCCGCGGTCGCCGGGGGTGGCGTGGCCGTGGGTCCGCTGGCGAGAGGCGAGCGGAATTCCATCTGCGGGCGGTGCCGCCATCCAAAGGAAATTCCATACCCCACCGCCCCGAGCAGAGTGAGCACGCCTAACAAAACCGCCAGGCGCAGCGGCCAGCCCCAGCGCGTCTTCAATTCCTCCTCCCGGGCCAGATAGGCCGCGTGCGCCGATCGCAATTCCGAGATCAAATCATTGTACGAACCCTGTCGATCGGCCGGGTTCGGACGCAGCATGCGGTCGATCACGCCGACCGTCTCATCCGAAATGTCGGGCGCGACTTCCTTCAGGCTGATCGGATCCGACTTCAGCGTCTGCAGTTCCGCAGCCGATTGGGTTTCGCTTTCAAAGGTCGGACGGCCCGAGACCGCGTGAAAGAGCGTCGCGCCGAGGCTGTAGAGATCGCTGCGGAAATCTTCCTTCGCTCCCGTGAGGCGCTCCGGCGCGACGTAGTAGGGCGTGCCCCAGATCTCGCCTTCCGTTTCCGCATGCTGCGCCGCGAGCAGGGCCAAACCGAAATCCACGATCTTGGCTCGGGAGCGATCGGCGAAGAGAATGTTTCCGGGTTTGATGTCCCGGTGAATCAGCCCCGCTTTCAAGGCCGCCTGCAAACCCTGCGCCACTTGCAAGCCGAGTTCGAGCGTCTGCAGTTCCGAAATGCGCTTTTCGTCCTCCATCCGATCGTCGAGACTGCCGCCATCGACCAGTTCCATTACGACGTAGAATTGCCCATGGTCTTCGCCGACCGAGTAGACCTCGAGTACGTGAGGATGCTGGATCGACGCGGTAATCCTGGCCTCGTCCTTCAGCTTGGCGGTGAAGCTCGAATCGCCGGCAAACTCCTTGCGCAGCAACTTGATCGCGACGAACCGGTTCAACCGCGCGTCGCGCGCTTTGTAAACCGAGCCCATCCCGCCCGTGCCGAGCGGCTCGACCACGACGAAGTTGTCATCGAAGACGCGCTCGACCCGCAGCTGGTAGCCGCAGGACGGACAATCGACCTTCCCAAACGGCTCGAGCCCGGCGGTCGAGACAGGTTCCCCGCAGCTCGGACAAGACTGCACTTGCGCGCCGCTGTCGGTCGAAGCCATCGCCCGCATACTAACACCCCTCACCCGGGCGGCAATCGAAGCGCGCGTTGGTGCGTTTACCGGAGAGCCGCATGATCGAGCTGATCGTGCCTAACGAACAGGCCGGCGAGCGGCTCGATCGTTACCTCGCCGCCGCCCTCCCGCAGTTCTCGCGTTCGCGTTTGCAAAACCTGATCCGGTCCGGCGATGTCCAGTTGCGGGGACAGGCGGCGCGGACTCGCGAGACGGTGCGGACCGGCGATGTCGTTAGGCTAACTGAACCGCCGCTGGAAGAAATCGAGGCCCAGGCCGAGGAGATTCCGCTCGAGATTTTGTTCGAGGATGCCGACCTTCTCGTGCTCAATAAACCGCCCGGTCTCGTCGTCCACCCCGGCGCGGGCAATCCGACGCACACCCTCGTCAACGCGCTTCTTCACCATTGCACCAGCCTCTCGGGCATTGGCGGCAAGCAGCGGCCCGGCATTGTCCACCGCCTCGACAAAGAGACGAGCGGGTGCCTGCTGGTAGCCAAGAACGACGCCGCGCATCAGGAGCTCTCGCGACAGTTCGCGGCCCGCGAAGTGAAAAAGATCTATCTCGCCCTGGTCGCCGGGACTTTGAAAAAGCCACGCGGAACCATCGAGGCCGCGATCGGCCGGCATCCGGTGCAGCGCAAGAAAATGGCGATTAACCAAACCCGGGGCCGCCTCGCCAAAACGGATTACCGGGTGCTCCAAACTGGCGGCGGCGTCAGCCTGCTCGAATGCGCAATTCACAGCGGACGCACTCATCAAATTCGCGTGCACCTGCAGCACCTCGGCCACCCGGTGCTGGGCGATGCTCTCTATGGAAAGAAAGCCACCGCCCCGCGCCAAATGCTTCACGCCTGGAAGCTCGGTTTTACTCATCCTCAAGCCAGGGAGAGACTTTTTCTCGAGGCGCCGATCCCGGAAGATTTTCGCGAACTACAGGAAGCCGCGTTTCGTTAGGAGAAGCCGACATTGACTCGGGTAGCGCACGCGAGACGCGTGCGCTACCCGGAGCCCGCTGACGACTCGTTCGCTACTTCGTTATGCCGGGCTTTTGGCCGGAGCGAGAAGAGCATCGCGACAATCGGCGGAATAAAGATAAATCCGCGCAACCACGGCTCCGAGTGCCAGGGCAAAAGAAAGAGCCGCTCGTTCCAAAAAAGGTAGTACGCGAAGATCGTCACCGAGAGCACCTGCCACGCGTCGGCCCGACGCCAGGCGGCCAGCGGCAAAATCCAGGTGCAGTACCAAGGATGTAGAACCGGACTCAGGATCAAAGCCGTGCCCATCGCCCAGAGCAGGCCGCGCTTCCAGTTGCGGATGAAGAAAAGCGAAACAACCACCACCGCGACAATGATGATGAGGTTGTAGTGGTAATTTTTCTGGTGCGGATTGGGCCAGATCGTGTCCTCGATGATCCACCAAAACGCGTCGTTCAAGCGCGTGACATAGATGAAGCGGCCTAACGATTTCCAGATGGGAACGAATGGCACGCCAAAGGGCAGACTGAGGAGAAAAGGAATGGCGAGGCTGATGACCAGTGCGATCGCCCGACGCCGCAAGGCGAAAACGCACATAGGCAAGAGGAGGAGTGGGATCAACTTAATTGAAATCGCGAGTCCAAACGCGACCGCGCCAAGAATCGCGTAGCGCCTTTGCACCCTCGAGCCCGTGGCCGCGTTGCTGCGCACGAAAAAGAGAATTCCGGCCAGCAGGGGCAGGATCATGAGACTGTCGAAATGCGCCGCCCCGGCAAAGCTGTAAACCACGAGAGGGTTCCAAGCGTACCAAGCCGCGGCCTGATGCCGGCCTGCTCCACCGATCAAACGCAGCAAGACCGCGACCGCGCCCAAATCGGCGGCGGCGAAGAGCAGCTTGTAAAAAAGCGGTCCCGCCGCGAAACGGCTCGCCGCGGCGAAAACCAGTTCCACACCTGGCGGATAGATCGCGCTGTAGTCGCGATGGTTAATCCAGCTCCAATCGGGAAATTCCTCCCGCACTGGGGCGAGTCGATCATCGTTAGGCGCGAGCACATACGGGTTAAATCCGGCGTTTTGAACCTTGCCTTCCCACTGGTAACGCCAGAGGTCGTCGCCCGGTTCGAGCGGGAGCGCGACGATCCGAAAGAGGACGGCCACGCTCCAAAAAGTGATGGTCGTCGCTCGACTGGGCAAGAGTTGGGGAAAAGCCGAAGCCGCCACGAAGAAAGCGATCCCGGCCAGGATGGCCGTCTCGACGAACTTGACCGGCATGGTCGCGTAGCGCCAATCGTCAAAACGATGGAGCGAGCCAAAGAGGAGGAAGAGAGCCCCCAGCGCGAGCCAGAAACGCGCCTGCCTAACGATTGCCATCAGCCTTTTTCTTTCCCGTCATCCGCTCCAATCCGAGACGGTAGGCGGCGACATCGACGATTTCGGCGATTCGCTTTTTTAAACGCCGGGCGCGGGAACCGAGGAAGAGGAGAAAGACCGCGTACGGCACCAGGATGCGCAGGTCGAGGCCGCCGCTGTTCAGATCGCGGTAGAGGATCATCGCGATGATGAGGAGGTTGATGATGACGGTGGTGGTGACGAAGCGGTAGCGCAGCCGCACTCTGGTCAGGCACTTCGGTCCGCCGTGGTATTCCGTGACGGTTTGCACGATCACGCTCCAGAAGAAATTTCCGTAAATCTGGATATCCCACTCTTTCCAACCGGTGTCCGCCGAATAGCTCCAGCCTTCCTCCTCGAGCAGCTGGAAAATCGACTTGAGGAGCCCGTTTCGTTCCACCCCATCCTCGCTCCAATAAGTGCGCCGCCGCAGGTTGCCCCGACCGGCTCGACCCGAGGGCATCTTTTCGTGCGTGCCGATCACGCCGCGAGGGGTGCGCTTGAATTCCAGCCAGGTAAAATAACGATTCCAACCCCTCACCAGTGGCTGGGCAAAGGCCAGAAACATGACGAGCAACCGCGCGGCAACGGTGTCGAATTTCGGCTCGATCCGGGCCCGCAACATGTAGGAGAGCGCCACGCAGAGTGTGCCGCCAAGCATGAGGTAGGGGACGATGCGCAAGATCGGCAGGAAGATTCCCAAACCGAAGAGGAAAAGCGTGAGGGCAAACCATTCCACACTGCTGAGGTAGCTGGCGATTTCCGACTGCGGAGTCGGGTAGATCGACTGGAAGAAGCCCTCGCCGAAAATTCCGTGATAAATGATCGGGCGATTGATGAACCAGCTGAAGCGCGGCGAACCGTAAATCTGGCCGCGCCATTTTGCGGTCCCAGTCGGGCCAAAAAAGATGAGGTGCTTGAAACGCAACATCGACTCCGCTTCGCCGTAACCGGCCTGCTGTTTGCGAAATGCCCCTAACGTAAAGCGGCGATGATGCCAAACGATCGCGGTCGGGCTAAAGGCGATGACATGGCCCTCCTGTTGCAAACGCCAGCAAAAATCGACGTCGTCACCGGCCTTGCGATATTCGATATCGAATCCGCCGACCGTGTCGAAGGCCCAGCGGTAGAAAGCCATGTTACAGCCCGGAATGTGTTCGGCGACCGTGTCGGTGAGCAGCACGTGACTCGGTCCGCCGGGAGCCGCGGCCACGCAGGCTTGGACCCAGTTTTCCGCCGGGGGCGAGATGTTCGGCCCGCCCACGCCCGCGTAATCGCCGCTGACCAGCGTTCCGATCAAGTAGTAGAGCCAATCCGGATCGGCCATGCAGTCGGAGTCGGTGTAAGCGAGCACTTCGCCCTTGGCTGCAGCGGCACCGGCGTTGCGCGCATAGCTCAAGCCGTGGTTGTCCTGCCGGATGTAGCGGACGTTCGGAAAGCGGGCCGCAATCCCGGGCGTGTTATCGGTCGAACCATCGTCGACCAGGATCGCTTCATAGGCCGGGTAATTGATCTTGCCTAACGACTCGAGACATTCCTCCAAAGTCTTCCCGCCGTTGTAGGAACAGACGATGACGGAAACGAACGGCGTCCGCGGCAGATCGCGATGCGGGAGGGAAGCGTCATCCTGACCGAGTTTCTTTTGCAACGCGAAGAACGATTTCTTCGGGGTGCGATCGCGCCTCACGAGTCCGAACGACCAATCGAGAATCTCCTGTTCGCCGGTGAACCATTCGTCCGTCCAGGCAAAGAAAATCGTCCCGGCCAGTCCGCAGCGCACCACGCTGTCGACGTGCCAGCTAAGCATTTCCGCCTGCTCATCCTCTGAGTGCCGGATTGTATCCATCCCGAACTCGCCGAGCATGAGAGGTTTTTCTTCCGCCAGGTTCTGCAGGCGAAGGAGATACTTCTCGAAATCGCGCTGGTCGTGCAGATAGACGTTGAAGCAAAAGAAATCGACGTTCTGCGGGAGGAGGTATTCCGTCGGCGGATAGCTGGCGTAGGAAAAGAGGACGTTCGGGTCCGCCTCGCGGCCGACCCGGATGAGCGTCTCGAGAAACTCGGTCACCCTCCGCACCCCAAGCCAGCGGACCATGGTGGTCGGGATCTCGTTCCCCACCAGATAACCAAAAATTGCGGGATGACCGGCGTGGGTCGCGACCGCCGCACGCACTGACTTGACGATCTCGCGTCGAATCTTCGCCTGGACCAGGAACTCGACGTGCTTGGCCCACGGCAAAGTGATCATGACGCGCACGCCTGCCTCGTCACAGCAGTCGAGGAACCAACGTGGAGGCAGATGGTAAATGCGCGCGACGTTAATCCCGAGTTCGCGCATCTGGGCGAGATCGCGGCGGGCCTGCTCCGGGGTGCCGAGATAATCTCCGGCCGCATCTGGTCGGAAGGGCCCGTAGGTGGCGCCCTTGACGAAAAACTTGCGGTCGCCCTCGAAAAAGAACTTGGCTAGAGATCGGACGCGAACCGGCGAAGTCACGAGGTGCTTTCCCTAGTGCAGAGAAGTGTTGGACGCAAAGCTTTTACACCCGCCTCGGCCTAACGAGAAAGATGTTCCAGGGCCTCGCGCACGACCTTGGCCGTCTGCTCGATCTGGTGCGGCTGGTGGGCCGTCGAGAGGAAGCCGGTCTCATACTGTGACGGCGCGAAGTAAACGCCGGCCTCGAGACACTGATTGAAGAAGGCGCGAAACTTATCCAGGTCGCTCCGTTTCGCCGAGGCCAGATCGGTCACCGGCCCGGCGGTAAAGAAGAGGCAAAACATGGAGCCAATCCGGTGAAAGGTCGCGGGCAAACCCGTCTTGCCTAACGATTCTTTGGTCGCTTCCTCGAGTTGAGCACCGAGTTGCTCGAGCTGTTTCCAACCATCAATCCGCTCCAGTTCGCGCAACTGCGCCAGGCCAGCCGCCATCGCGAGCGGATTGCCAGACAGCGTGCCGGCCTGATACACGGGCCCCAGCGGCGAGAGTTGATCCATAATCTCGGCCCGGCCCCCAAAAGCCCCGACCGGCAGACCGCCACCGATCACTTTGCCGAGCGCAGTGAGGTCCGGACGAATTCCATAGATTTCCTGCGCCCCGCCGCGCGCCACGCGGAATCCGGTCATGACTTCGTCGAAGATCAGAAGCGCCCCGTTTCTCGCGCATTCATCTCGAAGAGCCTCAAGAAATCCCGGCTCCGGCAGATAGAGGCCGGCGTTGGCGGGGATCGGCTCGAGGATGACGGCCGCGATCTCCTGCGGATTCTTCCGGAACGCCTCGCGCACCGCGGCGATGTCGTTAAAGGGCAGGGCGATCGTTAGGACCGCGAATTCCTGCGGAACTCCGGCGCTGTCCGGTTGCCCGTGGGTGAGCGCGCCACTGCCGGCATGGACGAGCAGCGAGTCGACATGGCCGTGATAGCAGCCTTCGAATTTAATGATCTTGTCGCGCTTGGTGAAGCCGCGGGCCAAACGCACACACGACATGGTCGCCTCCGTCCCGCTGTTCACCATCCGCACCTTCTCGATCGACGGGACCCATTCGCAGATCAGTTCCGCCATCTGCACCTCGAGCGGGTTCGGGATGCCAAAACTCATTCCGCGACCGGCAGCGTCGCGCACAGCCTCGACTACGACGGCCGGCGCATGCCCGAGAATGGCCGGCCCCCAGGTTCCGACGTAGTCGATGTATTCCTTCCCATCGACGTCCCAGACGCTGGCCCCGGCCGCGCGCTCGACGAAAAACGGTTCCCGACCCAGCCCGCGGAAGGCGCGCACCGGCGAATTTACTCCGCCCGGAATGCGACGCTGGGCTCGGGCGAAGAGGGCGGCAGATTGATCAGACATCGGGCCTAACGTTGCCGCCCATTCCAGAACGTGCAACGCGACAATCGCGCGCCGGGGCGCGTTGACACCTCCGGAGCGCGCGCCTACGCTCCGATTCGCAGTTTCGGCGGGGTAGCCAAGTGGTAAGGTCGGGGTCTGCAAAACCTCTATTCGCGGGTTCGATTCCCGCCCCCGCCTCATCTTTTATCGAGGCGCGATCCCGACCGGGATGAAAATCAGACCCCATCCACGATTTGAAGATCTGCGAAGGCGTCTCGCAAGGCCACCCGATCTCCTGCAGCCGTGGGAAGGCGCTGCCTACCGGGCGACGACGCTCGATTACCCGAGACCAAAAAGTATTCTACTCGGCCAGGGCAGCTTTCTCTACGGCGGAAGGTGGAACTCGATCGGATCCTACCGCGCCGTTTACGGCAGCACCGAAGACACCGTAGCGGTTGCGGAATCGCGGGCGACGGCCGATTACGCGCACGTCCCGATGCCGTTCCGGATCCCGCGACTTTTAGTGGCGATTGATTTTTCGCTCCAGGCAATGCTCGATCTGACCAGTCCGACGGCGCGCGATCAACTCGGCGTCGACGGCGAAGAACTGCGGATGGAAGATTGGCGGAAGATGCAAGAGCAAGGCAGCGAAAGTCTGACCCAGGCGATCGGGCGCGCCGTTTTCGCGAATGAAGGTGAAGGGCTCCTCGTGCCGTCGGCGCGGGTTTCTGACGGAGTGAACGTCGTCTATTTTCCTGAAAACCACCGCGCCGCCAGCCGAGCGACCGTCCTGGAAGCTGAAAAGCTGGACCGCGTCCGGCTCGTGTAATCTTACATGTAAATGTGCGCGATAAAATGCTTGTAGAAGTGCGCAAACATGTCTAGACTCGGGCTATGAAAGCGAAAAAGAAAACGGGCGGCTCGACCGCTCCCTCCGCTCGGATCAAAGAAACCGCCGCCGTTTATCATCCGGCTATGAAAGTGGCTTCGCCGCCCGCGATCGAAGAAATCGCCGCAAAATTTGGATTGCGGCAGGAGACGCTCAGCCGCATGACCGGGTTTTCGCTCCGGGCGGTCGCGGGCTGGAGCAACGGCAAGACACCCTCGACACCTGTCCGCCGGGCCTTGGTCGAGATGGATCGCCTGCTCGACGGCCTCTCCCGGCTGATGAAACCGAAAGATGTCGGCCGTTGGTTGAAGGAGCCCAATCCGGCTCTCGAAGGCTCCACGCCGGTGCAGGTCATCGAGCGAGGCCAGGCCGATCGTATCTGGCGACTCCTCTACTTCCTCGAATCGGGCGAGCCGGGTTAATTTTCGCATTTATTTGGCGGCGCGGGCAAGCCTCTCCAACGAGCCATGACGCTGAGGACGGCACCGGCCGGCGTGCGAGGTATTGCTCCAACGCGGAGATGCAGAATCCGATCATCGATGCGAACGTTCTGAGTCCAGGAAGCGAATCACTAATATGAACGAACGCCCGCACTCGCCGCATGGGAAAATCAGTCTGCATGGAAACGGTCTCGGAGTTCCCTCGCCCGAGATGGTCGAGAAGAGGGCCCGGGAGATCGCAATGATTGATGAGAGAAATCCGGATGAATTTTCCGAGTCCGATTGGAACCGGGCGAAAAACGAGTTGACCGGCGTCGAGGGCTCGCATGCACCGGAGATCGACGACGCGGTCGACTCGGAGATGAGGGAACGCGACGATATTCCCGGCGCTTCCGGTCATCATACGCCTAATCAGTACGAAGGAGACGAAAACTTGGGCGCGGAACTCGTGACCGGCGGAATCGAGGAAGCGGCGCATGACCAGATGGTGGAAGCGCGGCGCGATGAACTGGAACAGGAACGCGAACAATGAACAGTGCCACCGTGATCGAGCAGGTCGCGCCGTCTGCGGCCGCCGAGGCCAGAGGGACCCAAACCGCGACTTTGCTCGACCGATATCGCCAGATCCGACGCTTTTCAGAGAACCTCTGCGCGACCCTCGAACCGGAAGACTTTGTCGTACAGTCGATGCCCGATGTCAGTCCGACCAAATGGCATCTCGCGCATACCAGCTGGTTCTTCGAGACTTTTATCCTCAAAGTCTGGATGCCGGATTACCAACCGGAAGTTCCCGAGTACGCCTATCTCTTCAATTCCTACTACAACGCCGCGGGCGACATGCACCGGCGCGATCTGCGCGGACTGATTTCGCGGCCGACGGTGGCGGAGGCGTTTCGCTTCCGGCGTTCGGTCGACCAGCACATTCAGGAACTCTTGGAGAATGCCGACGAAGACCTGAGACAGGAGCTTCAGGCCGTCTTCACGATCGGACTCCACCACGAGCAGCAGCATCAGGAATTGCTCGTCACCGATATCAAACACGTCTTTGCCCAGAATCCGCTCCATCCAATATTTCGGGAACGCGGCGAGGCGAGCACGCCGAGCCCCATCGCTCCCTGCGGATTCGTCGATTTTGAGGAAGCCATCGTTGAAATCGGACACGCCGGCCGCGGATTCAGCTACGACAACGAAGGCCCAAGGCATCGTGCGCTCGTCCCCGCGTTCTCCCTCGGCACCCGGCCGGTCACGAACGGCGAATACATCGAATTTATCGAAGCCGGCGGCTACACGCGGCCGGACCATTGGTTGTCGTTAGGCTGGACGACCGTGAATGAGCAACGCTGGGAATCGCCGCTTTACTGGACAAAACGCAATGGCGCCTGGTGGAACTTCACTCTCTCTGGGCTGCGGCCCATTGATCCCGCCGAGCCCGTGACTCATGTCAGCCACTTCGAGGCCGACGCTTTCGCCAACTGGAGCGGGGCGCGCCTGCCGACTGAGTTTGAATGGGAGCAAGCGGCGGCCGGCTTGGAGATCGAGGGCAATTTCGTCGACACGGAACGGTTTCAGCCCGCGCCGGTGGAAGCGCAGCCTAACGGGAAGCTGACACGGATGTTTGGCGACGTCTGGGAATGGACTCGCAGTGCCTATCTCCCCTACCCCGGTTATCGCGCCGTCCCCGGGGCGCTGGGTGAATACAACGGCAAGTTCATGAGCAACCAGATGGTCCTGCGCGGCGGATCCTGCGCCACTTCGCAGAACCATATCCGGTCCACCTATCGCAATTTTTTCCAACCGGAAAAACGCTGGCAATTCACCGGTATCCGGCTCGCCCGCGATCTTCAATGAAGGGTCCGCCCAGCGGCGTGTCGGTGCTCGACCTCGAGCCGGCCGCTTCCGATTTTCTCGAACAGGCAGTGGCGGGTCTCTCCTGTTCGCCGCGCACTTTGCCGAGCAAGTTTTTCTATGACGAGCGGGGCTCGGATCTCTTCCAGGAAATCTGCGAGCTCCCCGAATATTATGTCACCCGCACGGAGACAGAAATCCTGCGTCAATATGGAGGCGAGATCGCGGAATCGATCGGCGAAAACGCGGAGTTGGTTGGCTTCGGCACCGGCGCGGGGGTCAAGACGCGGATGTTGCTCGATCAGCTCGAGAATCTGATCGCCTATGTGCCGGTCGATATTTCAAAGCAGCGCCTGACGGAATCGGCCGAAAAACTGAGCCGCGAGATGCCGGGTCTGGAGATTCTGCCGGTCTGCGCGGATTACTTGCAGCCGCTGGATCTGCCGACGCCTTCACGGGAGCCGGCCCATATCGCCGTCTACTTTCCCGGCTCGACGATCGGCAACATGGAGCCGCACGTGGCGCGTCATTTTCTGGAGCGCGTCTGCCGGCTCTGCGGCCACAGTGGCGGACTCATCATCGGAGTCGACCTGCAAAAATCCCGGGAAGTGCTGGAGGCGGCCTACAACGACAGCGTCGGCGTGACCGCGGCCTTCAATCTCAACATGCTGGAGCGCGCCAACCGCGAGCTCGCCGCCGACTTCGATCTCGCGCACTGGCGGCATCGCGCCGTCTACAACAGGCAGGCGCATCGCATCGAGATGCACCTCGTCAGCGAGCGCGCCCAAACCGTGCATCTCGGTGACCACGCCTTCGAATTCGCCGCGGGCGAGAAAATCATCACCGAGTTCTCCTACAAACACACCATCGAAGGCTTCAGCGCGCTGGCCGCCTCGGCCGGTTTTCAGCTCGCCCGCGTCTGGACTGACCCGCGGAAACTCTTCGCGGTTTTCCATTTTACAACGCTCTGACTCTGTAGCCCGGGGGGTCGACCCCGGCTGACGACGAGCGACAACGGGTTGCCGGGGTCATCGCCCCCGGCTACAACTGGCACTCGACCGATGGAACCGCTCGTTCAATTGCTCGGTGTCAGCAAAAGCTTCGGCGGCACCGCCGCTCTGCAGCCGACCGATCTCGAGTTCCAGCCTGGCCTAACGACCGCACTGATCGGCCCGAGCGGCTGCGGCAAGTCGACGCTCCTTCGCCTGATCATCGCGCTGCTCACGCCCGACGAGGGCCGAGTCCTTTTCGATCGCGCGGAAGTGACCGAGGCCAACGCGCAGGAAGTCCGCCGCCGCGTCGGTTACGTCATTCAGGAAGGGGGCCTCTTCCCGCATCTGACCGCGCGGGCCAATGTGCTCCTGATGTCGCGGCATCTCGGCCGGCCTGAGGCGGAGAGCGAGCAGCGGCTTGAGGAACTCTGCGCACTTACCCACTTCCCGCGCGAGGCTCTCGATCGCTATTCGGCTGAACTCTCGGGCGGTCAGCGGCAGCGGGTCAGCCTGATGCGCGCCCTGATGCTGTCGCCGGAAGTTTTGCTTCTCGACGAGCCGCTGGGGGCACTCGATCCGCTCGTTCGGTCGGCTCTCCAGCGTGATTTAAAGCAAATTTTCGCCCGGCTCAAACAGACCGCCATCCTGGTCACACACGACATGGGAGAAGCGGCCTACCTGGCCGACGAGATCGTGCTGATGAACGAGGGCCGCATCGTCCAGCGCGGGAACGCGGCGGACCTCCGCGATCATCCGGCAAGCGCTTTCGTCTCCGAGTTCATCAGCGCGCAAAGGAGCGCGGCGTTTTGAGAATCGCGCTTCTTCTCGCATTATTCGCGACCTCGGCGCTGGCGGCGGACCCGATCGTCGCTGGCTCGAAAAAGTTTACCGAATCCTACGTGCTGGGAGAGATCGCGAAGACGGTTCTCGAGCGTTCCGGGTTTGCCGTGGAGCAGCGCGCGGGCATGGGCGGCACGATCATCCTCTGGCAGGCGCTGCGGGGCGGCCAGATCGATCTCTACCCGGAATACACCGGCACGATCGGCGAAGAGATCCTGAAAACGAAGAAGCGCCTCTCGGAAGATGCGATGCGGCAATCCTTGGAAAAGCTCGGCATCGGCATGTCGACTGAGCTCGGTTTCAACAACACCTACGCGCTCGTCATGCGCCGCACCGAAGCGGAGCGCCTCGGCCTGCACACGATCAGCGATTTGCGGCGCCACTCGGATCTGAAAGTCGGCCTGACCCACGAATTTCTCGATCGCCAGGACGGCTGGCGTCCGCTCGCCGCACGCTATGGCCTGACGATGCCTAACGTCAGCGGGATCGATCACGCGATCGGCTACGCCGCGCTCGCGCAGGGATCCGTGGACCTGAAGGACGCCTATTCGACCGACGCCAAGATCCAGGAAAACGATCTCGTGGTTCTGCGCGATGACCTTGGTTTTTTTCCTGAATACAAAGCGGTCTTCCTCTATCGGCGAGACCTCGACCCGCGGGCGATCAATGCGCTGAACCATTTCGGTCCGATCGATGAAGCGAAAATGATCGCGCTAAACGCCGCGGCTGAGCGGACGAAAAGTTACGCCTACGCGGCGTCCCTCTACTTCGAGGCCTCGCCTAACGAAGGGATTCCCCAACGCGATCTCGCCCCGAGGCTGGTCCGCTGGATCAGCCACCATCTCGAGCTCGCCGGCATCTCGCTCCTTTTCTCCATCCTCATTGGACTCCCGTTAGGCATCGCCGCCAGCCGGGGCGGCGCGCTCGGGCACGGCATTCTGGCCGTCGTCGGGATGATTCAAACGATTCCTTCCCTTGCCCTCCTCGCCCTTCTCGTGCCGGTCCCGTTTCTTGGGATCAGCGCGACTACCGCAATCGTCGCGCTTTTTCTGTATGGGCTTCTCCCGATCGTTCGAAACACCGCGACCGGTCTGCAGGATATTCCACCGGCGCTGCGTGATTCCGCGACTGCGCTCGGCCTCGAGCCGGGAGCGCGCCTCCGCAAAATCTATTTGCCGCTGGCCTCGCGCACGATCCTCGCGGGGATAAAAACGAGCGCAGTGATTAACATCGGCACCGCCACCCTCGCGGCCCTGATCGGCGCGGGCGGGTTGGGTGAACCGATCCTGAGCGGTCTCAATCTCAACGACAACGTCACCATCCTGGAAGGCGCTATTCCCGCGGCGCTCCTCGCACTCCTCGTTCAGGGATTGTTCGATCTCCTCGACCGTTTCCTGATCCCGCGCGGCTTGCGGTTGTAGCCGGGGTCGCTGACCCCGGTCCCGGAGCGATGGCGAAGCCGGCCGAAGTCAGCGACCCCGACTACAATACTGCGAAGCGGCTTGGCACCAGGATCGCGTCCCTCATTCCGTGCAGAAGCTTCTTGTCGGCCGGACAAATGGTCGCGAGTGCCCCGCGCAAGGTCACGTTCTCCGATTCGACGAAGTAATAAGGACACAGCCGGACCCGGCCGCGCATCGTCTTGAGCTCGTCGGTCTCCGCGTCCCAATACGGATGATCGAACAGGCGCCCCTTGTGAAAACGCTGCATGATCGTCGGCTCGCGCTCGAAATTCGCGAGGGCGTCGTTGATCCGTTGCTCCCATTCCGCGTGCGGCAAATCGGCCCCGAGCGCAACTCCGCGGCTGCCCCAGCCTAACGGCGAAAATCCGCTCACCTTGAGCAAGAGGTCGCGTTCTTTCTGGCTGAAACGGGCCGCTTCCCGCCAGTCGTGGATCTCGAGCCGCGGAATGACGGCATGCTGCGGCAACGGGGTCGGATCGAGAATCCAAGTGTAGGGGATGATCTTTTGCAGCGTCCGAAAATATTTGTCGCCCAGCTCGCGTCGCCAGAAATCGCGCAGGGGTTGGAGCCAGAAAAAGGCGAACCACATTTTCTCCTCGAGATAGGGTTTGAAAGGCGGCGTCACCATCAGCTCACCGCGGCCGGCGGTTTCAATCAGGTTCGTGATCCCGGTCAAATTCGGCAGATCGAAGAGCTCAAAGAACCGGTAAACATCCCGCCCGGCCTGCGGTCGATAATTCTCCGCCGCTTCCACTTTCCATGAGCGCTCGGGAAAGCGCTCGTTCAGATGCCTAACGATCCATTCCATTTCCGGCCGGTAAGTGGCCGACTCCTGCGACACGACAATGTCACCCCCGCTAGGCAGAACGGTGGCGAACCCATCAAGCATCCCGTCCGCCCCGCCGATTACGTCCGAGCCGAGCCCGGCGTAGGTTTGATTCAGCCATGCCGTCAGCCCGATCCCGCCGGGGACGGAATCCACTTCCGCGATCGTCCAGCCTTCGTCCGTCAGGACGAGGTCGGGGCGAATGACGCGCGGGAGCGCCTCGCGAAATTCTTTCCGGCGCGAAAACTCGATCAGTTCCGGCGGTTTTCCAATGTCGAGGTAACGCGCGACCCAGGCCGGCTGTTTTCCTTTGGTGCTCTGTTGGTAGAGCTGGTTGCAGGCGCGCTGAAAAACAAATAGCTGGTGCCCGAGCCGCTCGATATCGGCGCGCCTTTTCTCATCGATCGCAAATGGCTCGGGCGAAAGAAGCCAATCTTTCTCGGCGAAAAGGCTTTCCTCGGGGCGGGCCTCGCGAAGGGCGGTAAGACGATCGAATTCCGTGAGCATGAAGGCCGAACAACTTTCGACGCCTCGCCCGCCCCGTTCAACCGCGAATCGCAATTACGACGCGGCAACGGGAGTGAGTTTCGGCAGGGCCGCTTCGATCGCGCGCCGGTCCACTTCCAGCCAGGGCGGAAGCACGAGCGATTCGCCGAGGGTAGCGTGGTCTTCATCGACCCCGAAGCCGGGGCCGTCGGTCGCCAGTTCAAATAGAACCCCGCCCGGTTCGCGAAAATAAACGGACTTAAACCAGAAACGATCGATCACCGGCGTGGGCTGAGCGCCATGCCTGCTCACGTGTTCGCGCACCTCGAGTTCGTGTCCGTCGTCCTCCATGCGCCAAGCCAAATGATGCACGCTTCCCGTCCCCCAGCCGCGGCACGCGTTCGGCCTCGCACGCAGATCGAGGTATTGGCCCGAGGTCGCCTCGCCCAGGCCGTAGCGGGTCCAGTCGCCTTCTTCGCCGACTTTACGAAACCCAAGGCCATCGCACAGAAAGGTCACGGTCGGTTCCAGACCGGACTCCATCAAGCGCGCGCTTTCCAAGCCGCGAATCTGATTTTCCACCGGAATGGGACTGCGCTCCCAGGGAGCAAAAGGCCGGCCTAACGCACTCTCGCTTTCCGTCAAAGCGAGCCGCAAACCGTGCGGATCGGTCAGCGGCAGGACGCGTTGCCCGAAGCGCGTTTCGACTTCGTCCATCTGCACGTCGTGATCTCGCAGCCGCGCGCTCCAGAACGCCAGGCTCCCCGGCGGCACCGCCAGCGACACCTCCGTGCTCAAGCCGTAGCCGTCGCGATGCGGCGCGAGTTCCGCCCAAGGAAAGAAAGTCAGGTCCGTGCCCGGGTGCCCCTCGGCGTCGGCGTAGAACAGATGATAGGTGCCAGGATCGTCTTGATTGACGCTTTTTTTCACCAAACGCATCCCGAGAACGCCGGCGTAGAAATCGAGGTTCTCCTGGGCCGGTCCAGCAATGGCGGTGACGTGATGGAGGCCGCTAATCGGTTTCATGAGTGTAGAAGAAACCACAACCGCTTTCGCAAATCCTGTCGAAAACGCTTGACCCTTCGGATATCAATATGATATCATTTTTATATCACACCCAAATCTAGGAATAACACTACTCAACCAGTAAGTCGGGAAACCCAGCGCACCGCGCTCAACGGCTGGCTCATGTTGCTCGTGAATCTCGCCCTCCTCCTTGGCGGGCTGGGGTTGATCATCCACCAGGTTGCCACTGCCGATCGAAGCGATATCTCCCTTTGGGTCCTCCTGCTCGGGATGGCGCTGGAGGTCCTGGCCATTGTCCTCTTCTGCGGCCATTTCACCCTCCAGCCTAACGAGGCCCGGGTCCTGATCCTTTTCGGCGCCTATCACGGCACGGTCCGGGAAAGCGGCTTCTACTGGGCCAATCCATTCTATTCGCGCACCCGCGCCAAAGTGCCGACCGCCAACGTGGAGCGATCGGGCGATCACAGCGGCGCCCACGGCACGACGCAATCGTATCGCACCCTGAGCGCGAAGATCTCGCTCCGGGCGCGTAATTTTAACAGCGAGAAACTGAAGGTGAACGACAAGCGCGGCAACCCGGTCGAGATCGCGGCGGTCATCGTCTGGCGGTCGAGGACACGGCCAAGGCGGCCTTCGATGTCGACGATTTCGAAAGCTACGTGCAGATCCAGAGCGAATCGGCCATCCGGCACGTCGCCAGCCTTTACGCCTATGACCGGAGCGAGGACGACGGCGAGCCGACTTTGCGGGACAGCGCCGATGAAGTGGCCCACGAATTGCAGACCGAGCTGGCGGCCCGCCTGACCAAGGCCGGGGTGAGCGTCGATGAAGCGCGACTCACCCACCTCGCTTACGCGCCGGAAATCGCCCAGGCCATGCTCCGCCGGCAACAAGCCGAGGCGGTCATCGCGGCCCGGACGAAGATCGTGCAGGGCGCAGTCAGCATGGTCGATATGGCACTCAGGGAGCTCTCCGAAAAGGGCGTGGTCGACCTCGATGAAGAGCGCAAAGCCTCGATGGTGAGCAACCTTCTCGTCGTTCTTTGCGGCGAAAGCGAAGTGCACCCGGTGGTCAACACCGGCACGCTCTACTCGTAAACCGCATGGCCGGCGGCCCACGCAAACCATTCCTGCTCCGGCTCCCGCCCGATCTGTGGAAGGAGCTGGAGAAATGGGCCGACGACGAGCTGCGGAGCGTCAATGGCCAGCTCGAGTATCTCTTGCGCCAGGCGGTCGAAGCGCAAAGATGCGGCATCCGATCCGAAAGAATCCGATCCCTAACGATGCCGAAGTTCGCCTCCTTTCTGACCGCCTTCGTCCTGGCCGGCGCGCTCGCCCCAGCCGCAGGGGCGGAGCCAAGGATCGTCTTCCTGGTTCGCCACGCGGAGCGAGCCGACGCCGGCGGTCCCGCGCAAAGCGACCCCGGCCTCTCGCAAATCGGTCGCGCCCGCGCCGCGACCCTGGCGACGCAGCTACGCGACGCAAACATCGCCACAATTTACTCGAGCGAATTTAAGCGGACCCAGCAAACCGCTGCCCCGCTGGCGGCGTCGTTAGGGATCAAAGTGCAAACTGTTCCGGCCAAAGAAGACACGGCTTTGCTCGCCCGTCTGAAGAATGGAAAAGGGAACGCCTTTGTCGTTGGTCATTCCAATACCGTGCCGGAGAACATCCGAGCGCTCGGGGTCTCGACGCCCGTCACCATCGGCGAGTCGGATTACGACGATCTTTTCCTGGTCGTCCTGAGCGTTCCGCCCCAGCTCATCCGCTTGCACTATCGTTAGGCACGAAGCGGCCTCAGATCTCCGCCTTGGCGAAAGCAAGCGCGACCACTTTTTCCGGCGCAATCTCGGACGCCAGGGCGCACATCACTTCGTGCTCCGGCCAGACAACCACGGTCAGCCCGTCAATCTGATAACGATAGAATGTGATGCCTTTGTGTTCTTTGCGCACCGCTCCCGAGGGCAGATCCTCTTCCCTGCCGAGATACATCTGACAGAGGAGTGGGTGATTGCCGGGACCGCGGTAAATGTAGAGAGCGCTGTTTTGGCCGCGCAATCGTTGCACGCGACCGCCCACCAGATCGTAATCCATCATCCCCAGATCGAAGACGCGCGCTTTGAAATCCACTTCGTGTTCGTCGAAATAAATTTCCATTTGCTTCACGTCCCTGATTTCCAGGTCGAGCGGAAGAGAATGCGTCTCGAAGGCGCGGTAATTCTTCGCGACCAATTGCGGCACGTTCGGACGAAAGGCGAAATAGCCGGCGGCCACGATGGCGGCGGCCACGAGCGCCGCGGCCCAGGCCAAGATGACGCGGCGATTGGCTTGGAAAAAATCCGCCCGGAAAACGTTCGGTGGGTCGGCCTGTTCGCTCGTGCGCAGCGCGCGTCGGATATTTTCCTGCAAATCCGCAGGCATTTCCCGAGCGCTGAAATGTTGCGCGGCAAATTCCTTCGTCCAACGGAGCGCGTCGAACTCGTGCCGGCATTCCGGGCAACTTTCCAGATGTCTCTCGACAGCTGCGCGGGCCGGACCTTCGAGCCGCTGGTCGAGCAGGTCCTGCAACTCTTCTTTGAAATGGCGAATGGGGTTCGGCATCAGCTCTCCGTTTGATGGATGATGCCCATTTCCTGGGCGTAACCGTGTAATTCCACAAAAAGCAGTCGTCGTGCGCGAAAAAGACGGGAGCGCAGAGTACCGAGCGGACAGCTCATCGCCACCGCCGCCTCCTCATAGCTGAGGCCCTCCACGTCGACCAGCAAGATGGCGGAGCGAAAGTCTTCCGGCAGATTACCGAGCGCCTGCCGCACCTCCGGCCCTTGCCAATCCGTCGCGGGATCGGTCAGGGCAGTGAAGTCCGCTTCCCAATCGCTACCCGCGAGAAGCTGATGAAAAATTCCGTCCATTTGATCGAGCGAGACGATTTCCGGCTCGCGCTGCCTCTTTCGATATTTGTTGATAAAGATCGAGTACAGAATGGTAAACAACCAGGCCTTGCAGTTAGTTCCCCCGCGGAAATTGGCGAAGGTGCGAAAAGCGCGCAGATAAGTCTCCTGGACGAGGTCGCTGGCCCCTTCCCGCTGCCTGATGAGATAGAGCGCTTTGTTGTGAAGCGCCCCGGCGAAGGGCAAAGCCGTCGCCTCGAAGCGCTCAGCGAACCCCGCCTCGTCGCTCGAGCCGGTTGGAGCTTGATTCTTTTTTTCCTGCACTTCGGGAACTTTCTCGAGCCGTGATTTGTTTACATGGGTAGGGAACGAGTTCTCAAGCGGCCGACGAATCGACGGACCAACCGGTCAGTTTTTTCCGCAGGTCGCGGTCTTAGGAGGACTGGAGAACGCCGAAATTCCCTCATCAATGCAGAAAACAGAAAGAGAAATCATGATACGAAGAATTAAAAATTGGAGAACGATGGCGGGCCTGCTCAGCCTAACGATGCTGATTCCGAATGGGTTTGCCCAGGACAAGGCGAGCAACTTCGCACAGCGAGGCGATATTCGGTCTCTGCCCGCACCGCTGAAAGAACGGATGATCGAACTGGCGCTCCGACCGCAGACCTATCCACCGCAAATCGCTTTCAGCGAAGCGGATGATAGGAGCCGGCTGGTGCAGTACTTCCTGCTCGATACGACGGATTTTCAGCCGAATATTTTTACCACCATCATCCCTGGAATTAACGACGGGACCAAGCCGACCGCGGCCAACGCCGCCAATCGGCAGTTGCCGACGATCGGGGCGGTGCGCGTGGTAGTTGAACCCAAGCCCGGTTTCCCGACCGACCCGAATGATCCCCGCGCGTTGATCGATATGTTCACGGATGTCTCCGGTCTTTTCGTCATCAACAACGAGTCAGGTTGGTACGAGGGTTGGACGATCCGCGATATCAAGGTGCCAGGCGTCCTGCCACCGCGGGCCAGCGGTCGTGCGCAGTACGGATCGATGACCGCGGCAGATGAGGCGGCCAATGCCGCCAAGGGGACAGGTAACAACGCCATCACCGGTAACTTCGTGACCACCGACGGGCTCGATTTCCGACCCATCGGCCCCGACGATGTCTTCCCCGATATCCAATCCAACGT
>JALYOR010000004.1 GCA_030856765.1 Verrucomicrobiota bacterium
GGTAGCCTTTCCAGCTCCGCCATTGATGCAGGGTGCGGGTGACGGCCTCGTCCAAAACCTTGTGGCCTGTGGAGAGGGTGACGAAGACTGCCGAGGCATTGCCGTCGCGTCGGAATTGCACTTCGAACAGGCCCGAGCCGCCCCAGTGCTTCCGGAGCGCTTCTTTCGGATACTCGGGCGTGGGCGAATAGACCAGGCCCTTCGCCTTCCCAATTTTCATGATGACCTGCGGCGCTGCGCTCGCCGCGGGCGCGGCGATGACGGGCCGGGCGAGGGCGAGGAGAATCGCGATCGCAGGAAGAATCAGCCGGGACCGCTGGGACATTGGTATCGGGTTTTATCGGTTTCGGCTAACGCCAGCAAGACTAAGTTTGATTCTCCTGCCGGTCTTTCCTGCTTATCGATGTCAGACCCCGTGCCCAGCTTCGCCACGCCGGTTTCAAACCACGATCTGCCGCGCCGGACAGCGGGACGCCCAGTTTATAGCCTCGATTCGCCGTCCCGGGCCGCGCTACGCCAGGTTAGTCCGTTGGCGTAATTGGCATTTGCCTGATAATCAGGTGTGATGCAGCGCGAGGTTGAGATTCGCGCCAAGTCCGCGAAGCGTATCGTTAAACATGACTGCTCAGATCATCGAGAAGGCCGGGAAGAAGGAATTTGCCGTGATTCCCTATCGGCAGTTCCTCAAGATGCAGGAGGCGCTGGAAGATTATCATGCGCTCAAGGCGCTGCGCAGCGCGAAACGTGATCCGAAGAACCAGAAGGGGCAAGCCTTCGAGAAAGTGGCGCGGAAGCTCGGTTTGCTCTAATCCGGTCATCGGCCCCGGCAAAGCGACAGCCGTTTCTGCGGGCGACACGCCCGCCGCTACACTTGCCGCTCTCGTTAGGGGGTTGGTGGCGTTGGCGTGTGTTTTTGGCTGCCGGTGTCGATGATCTCTCCGGCGCCCCGTTCCACGAGGTCTAGGAAACCGGGGGGTCTTCCCGAACGGCACTGGATTCCTCCAGCCCCGGCACTTGCTCATCCTCGTATTTCTCGATCAGCAGGCCGACGACTTCCATGAGGGAAGCGAGGGGGTGGGATTCGTCGTTGCCGACCTCGTCCACGAGTTGATCGAGCAAGAGAACGAGACGCCGGTATTCCATCTCGGTGTGCGGGACGAAGATGGACTGCGAGAGCTCAGGCCAATGGGCGAGTGAGGCTTTGAGGTTATCGGTCATTCTTTCCAAGCTCCGGTGTTGTATTCAGCGTGGGTTAGGACGGCACGAATCTATACCTTCCCGCGGTTGTAGTGAAGGGCGGCGCTGAGGCGCGCTTTGTTGCCGCCGATATTGAAGACGGTGAGTTTTCCCACGAGATCAGCGCTCGGGAAAGTTTCGCGCAGATGGATGAAGCTGCGGAAGCGGTCACGTTTCATCAGCCGATACCAGTGCGCCAGCGCGCTCAGCGCATCGGGATGCTTTTCGGCAAAATCGTTCAAGCGCTTGCGCGTGATGACGTGCATTCCAACGGAATTGAGAAAGCGCTCGGGATCGCGCCGCGGCCCGCGCCGCCCTAACGACTGCGGGAGCCGGAGGGAGCCGCACTTTTTGCCGAAAACGGCGCGCGGCTGGTACGCGTTATGCATTCAAACCACGGGTGAGACTCGAGGTAAGCCGTGAGAGCCTGCGAAAGTGTGACGTTTTGCCTGATGGGCGTCACCGCCTTCATAGTACTGCTGAGCGCGTAGTGCGCATCCACGGAAGCGCTTAAGAGATCGTCCGCGGTGCGCCGCGGGCGATCTTGTTTCTTGCTTCGTTGGGAGGACCCGCCAGCCGACGAGCGCCCCGTATGACGCCGGTCTTTCCATCTTGCGCAACGCCGAACTGGCCTCAGAATGGGCGCGCACACGGGCGCCGGGAACAATTCCATGAAGACAGCGACGAATCGTCAACCGATCGGTGGAAGGACTGTCGGTCTCTGCTTTCTCCTCGCGCTCTCGGCCTTCATCAACTACGTCGATCGCGGCAGTCTTTCGGTCGCCGCCCCGCTCCTCAAAAGTGAGTTACACCTAACGGCTTCTCAGCTCGGGAATCTGCTCGGCGCGTTCTTTTTGACTTACACCGCGATGATGGTCTTCACCGGATGGATGGTGGACCGCTTTCATGTCGGCTGGCTTCTGGCAGCCGGATTGGTCGTCTGGTCGCTGGCGACGATCGCGACGGGTTTGGTGAGCGGCTTTGTAGGGCTGCTCGTTTTTCGGATGTTGCTCGGGGCCGGGGAGGCGGTGGCCTTTCCGGCTTACGGCAAGATCCTCGCTCAGCACGTCGCGGAGGAGCATCGCGGGCTCGCCAATGCCATGATCATTACCGGGATGAGTCTCGGGCCAGCCGTCGGCACTTTGATCTGCGGTAGTCTGATGGCGACCTATGGCTGGCGACCGGCTTTTGTCGTTCTCGGAATTGGCAGCTTGTTCTGGCTCGTCCCATGGTTGCGTTGGATGCCGCGAGCGCCCAAAACTTCAGAGCGAACCGTTTGTCCGGCGTCGTTTAGAGATATTCTTGGGCGGCGTGCCTTCTGGGGGACGGGGATTGGTCAGTTTTGTAGTCAGTATCCTTTCTATCTCTTGATCCTCTGGCTGCCCTTCTATCTGGTGAGCGAGCGCCATCTTTCGATGACGCAGATGGCCCGGGAAACCGCCACCTTTTTTATCGTCTATGCGGCGGGCGCTCCTCTCATCGCATGGCTGGCCGATTCTTTTATCCGCCGGGGGACGAGCGCAAATGTCATTCGGAAGTCCTCCATGGCCATCGGGCACCTTGTCGTGGTGGGCGGCGTTTTAGGTCTCGCAGCGGCCAGCGCCGGAACGACTCTCTGGTGGCTCATCCTGATGGCCGCCGGCTACGGGTTCGTTGGGCCAAACCTCCTTGTTTTTGCGCAAACCCTGGCCGGGCCGGCAGTGGCCGGCCGATGGACCGGGCTACAGAATACCTTGGGCAATCTGGTCGGGATCGTGGTGGGACCATTGACGGGCCTGGTCGTCGACCGCACCGGGCACTTCTGGTGGGCCTTCGTTCTGGCGGCCGGTTTTATGGTTTTAGGCGGTCTCTCGTGGGTGGTTCTGACCGGTCAGCTGACTCGGGTGAACTGGCCC
>JALYOR010000029.1 GCA_030856765.1 Verrucomicrobiota bacterium
GCTTAGCCGGCGTGGGTCTCGTTGGAATGGGTAGTGTCACCGCTGATCCGTTAGGGCCGGCGGTTTCGGGGAAAGAGAAGCAGGATAAACCCGAGAAGCTCGTATTCGTGACCGGTTCGCGAATTCCGCAGCGAGTGGAAGTCAAAGCTATTGGAACGAAGACGACTTCCCAAGTTCGTGTCTATACCCGCGAAGAAATGGATCGAACGGGGAAATTCACGACTGAGGGAATTCTAGCGCAAGATCCCTCGGTACGAATCATCGGTAACAGCGGACACTAGCGCCGACGCTAACACGATCCGTTAGGGCAGGAGTGATGCTCAAAACCGCCGCGTGACGTTCCTGAGATATCGCTCCTTTTTTCCGTTCCTTTCTGTCCCAATCGCGGACAACCCCGAGGTTTTCGTTTCCGCATTGCGGCGAGGGATACGGCCCGGGTTTCGCCCTGCATGTCCAATCCCGGCCTGGGATGCTTGTTACCAAGTCTCCCCAGCCCCGTGAACCAGCCAAGGCGCGGGTTGGGTGGAGCCGTTCAAGTGCCTTCCGATTGGGAGGTCTGATTTCCCTCGTGGATTAATCCGTCCGTTGTTGTTGCGGTTGAAAAGCACCTTTCTGTGTCCATGCGGCCTTTTGTGGCAACGGCCTGGAAGGGACGCGGACGGTCTCGCTGGGCCCGCGAGTTGCTTAGTTGGTAGGGGTGACGGCTCTTCGAACGAATCGGATCGCGACTTGTGAGGGAAGACGGTCAAAAACTGCCGGCGCCAAGGAAGGCCGGCACGAAGGCTGCTTATATAAACCATATCGATTATGATTTTCGTAAGCGTAAATCCTTTCGCCCTAAAGCGGTTCTTCATCTTCCTCCTCGCCGCCATCGGCTTCTCCTGTCTGTCCTGTTTTGGGGAGTCTGTCCTCGTGGGTGTAAAAACGACTCCTTACGACCGGCAAATGAGCCGAATCCGTCCGATCCTGGTCTCGAGTGGCTCGCGTGCCGAGGGAGATGTCTCCTTCGGAATGGTCAATTATTGGATCGGCAATCTTCGTTCGATTCCGTACGGCTTCACCAAAGAGTGGAAGACGCCCAGCGAAACGGTTTCCGGTGCCGGGGCAGATTGTAAGGCCAAGGCGGTCGCACTGTATGAAAAGATGCAGGACCACGGCGCGACTAACGTCCGCCTAGTGATTGGCAAGCGGGCGCGCAACAGCCGGTCAACTCACGCCTGGATCGAGTGGGAGACGCCCACCGGGAGCTACGTGCTCGACCCGACGCTCAATTGGAGGGCGTATCAGGGCCGTGATGTGGGGCTACGTTCCTACATCCCGCTTTACGCGTTCGAGGGCGACCGGAAGTTCCGCGTAGCGTCGACGACTCTCCTCGCCCAAAACTGACGTCCTTGGTAATCCTGATCTGACGCCATCGCATCAGCCGGCGTCCCTTGTCGACCCTGCCATCTGGTCCTGACGGCACCGTGACCTTTTGCTTTGCCGGCCCGGTGAAGTCGATGGTGAATTTCCTGCCGCTGGGTCTTGAGCCCATTTCCTGCTCGCGCTCCGTCGATCTCTCCGCTATCAATGTTTGAACCGTAGGGGGCTGGAAGAAGTCGCGAGATTCTTTTCGGAATGGGAAATTTTTGATTGCCAAGACAAGCCGGATTTTCTATCCTCTTTTTTGTAACTATGGAAATTATATGAAACTGAACCTCGCCTCCTCCTACACGAAAGCGCTCGTCTGCGCCTCATTACTTGGGCCTTCCGCTGGGTTCGCTGCGGATGTTGTTTTGCAAAAGGCGCCGCCGTTGACCGTTCGCCAAGCGCCTGCGTATCCAGAGAATCTTGCCCGCTACCACTTCGGAGCGACTATCCGTGCGACGCCACAGGCCAATGGGCTGGCGAAGTTGGAGCTAAGCTCAAATGGTGCGGACCTGAACACTTCCGAAGTGGCGCTTCTCTGCGACGATCCGACCACGGGCTATCTACTTCCGGCCGGTGTCTCGACGATCCTGGTCGCCTTGCCGAATATTGAGAACGTCCAAAGTGTCTCCTTCTTAAACGAAGGAACTGAGGGAGAGTTTGCGATCATGACTTCCAACGCGGACGTCCCGGAGAATAGTCCTGAATGGCGCGGGGTGGAAAAGGGCACGATGTCCCAAGGGGCCGTCGCGACCAAGATCGGACCGGGCGAGGCGAAGTATGTCCGGCTGACCTTCAACATCTCGCGTTCCGGTCGGATTGCCGCGTTCGGAGTCTACGCCACGCCGGCCCTCTCCGATTTTACCATGCCTCGTCCTCGCAAGATCAGTTTCGAGGAGCAATCGACCACCCTGGCATTGATCAATTTTAATTTCAGCGACGTGCATGCGAGGGCGCGGGGATTATATGTGAGTTCGGGTGACGCCACCCAGGTTAACTCCATGATCGATGATCAGGCCGCTACGGCCTATCAATTCGCAAACGGGGACGCCTCGCCCACCGCGGTGATCGATCTAGGGCGCGAGCGCAATCTCAGCCGTTTGTCCGCCATCTATTCCTCGCAATCCGGCAGCGTGGACTTTTATGTCCTGCGCAGCCTTCCGTTGTCATCTGCGTCTTCCGATGCTTCAGACATCCAGCGGATATCCGACGTCGGCCAAAGCGCGGAGCTGCCCGCCTCTTTGCGGATCAACGAAACCGCTTTTGCGGGCTTAAAACCCGTCGGCTCGGTCGTCAGCACCGGCGAGGGCCGGGCTTCGGTAAACTTCCCTGAGGTGGTCGGTCGTTATGTGATGCTCAAGTGGCATCCGGCCGACGCACAAAACGACGCCTTCTCAGTCGCGCAAGTGGCGGCATTTGGCCCAGCCCAACGTTCTACCGGCTCGATTGGCGACGTGGAGGAGGCCGAATTGGGGGATCAAAAAGACGGATTAGACGGCAAGAGCATTCTCGATAATAAAGATATCCCCGCCGAAGGACCCGGAGAGGCGCGAGCTCCTGCAGAAGGACCGCCCCCCGCTCTTCCGCCGGTGCCCCCGTTTACTTTCATTCCGCAGGTGCCGCCTACCAGCCCTTAACGGATAATCAACTTCGACTGCGAGGGCCCGCCCGCTGACGTGCTAACGTTGGTTGGCGGGTTTCGCTTTTTGGGGAGAAGCCGTGGGCGGACGGCCGATTATTGTGCCGCAGCGGGGGTGGGCGTCGCCTCAGAGCCAAGCGGCTCGCCCACGGAATAACGGGTAAATCGCCGAATCACGATGTTCTCGCCGATTTCGGCGATCTTGCTTGCGATCAGCTCTTTAATCGTTTGATCCGGATTCTTGATGAAGCCCTGCTCCAGGAGGCAGACGGTGCTGTAAAACTTGTCCAGTTTTCCATCCACGATCTTGGCAATCACGTTCTCCGGCTTGTCTTTGACCTGCGCGGCGTAGATGGAACGCTCGGATTCAATCGTGGCGGCCGGCACTTCTTCGCGGCTGACGTAGAGCGGTTGGGCCGCGGCGATGTGCAGAGTGATATCCTTGACGAAGGCGCGGAAGCCTTCGTTCTTGGCCACGAAATCGGTCTCACAATTGACTTCAACGAGCACGCCAACTTTGCCTTGGAGATGAATGTAGGAGGCGACGATACCTTCCTTGGTCGCGCGCGAAGACTTCTTGCCCGCGCTGGCGATACCTTTGGTTCGCAGGAGCGTTTCGGCTTTGTCGAGGTCTCCCCCTGCTTCGGCCAGGGCGCGTTTGCAATCCATGAAGCCCGCGTTGGTTTTTTCGCGCAGTTGCTTGACGGTCTGAGGATTTATTTCCATGAGAAGTGAGAGGTAAAGGTTGAAACCATGGTTGAAAGAGCCGGGGGGGGAGTCTCTCTACTCACGACCACCGACTCTCGATTGGGTGTCGTTAGGCGGACACGCCGGCCATCTCGACTTCTTCGCGCAAACGGGCTTCGCCGCTGGCGGAAACGATCGCGTCGACCAGCTTCTGCAGCATGACGCGAATGGCCCGGATGGCGTCGTCATTCCCGGGAATCGGATAGTCGATCACCTCGGGGTCGGCATTGGTATCAACGATCGCGACGGTCGGGATGCCGAGCCGGCGCGCTTCGTTGACCGCGTTTTGCTCGCGCGTGGTGTCGATGATGATCAGGGCGTCAGGCAGCTGCGACATCTCAAGGATTCCCTCAAGGTTGCGACGCAGTTTGGCCGCTTCGCGATTCAAGGCAGCCAGCTCCTGCTTGCCCATTTTCTTGTACTCGGGAGAGGCTTCGATTTCCTCGATGTACTTCAACCGGCCGATGCTTTTACGGATCGTCGTCAGGTTGGTGAGGGTGCCGCCCAGCCAGCGCTGGTTGACATAAAATTGTCCGCAAGCCACGGCCGCTTCCTTGACCGCTTCCTGGGCTTGTTTCTTGCAGCCGACAAAAAGAATCTTGCCGCCCTTCTGGGTGACTTGCTGGAGGAAATCAGTCGAGCGCTGCAGCTGCTTCACCGTCTCGTCGAGGTTGATGATGTAGATGGCGTTGCGCTTCTCGAAAATGTAGGGCTTCATTTTCGGATTCCAGCGCTTGGTTTGGTGGCCAAAGTGGACGCCAGCTTCAAGCAGCTCGGGCACTAATTCGATCGTGTTGGACATAGGTAAGTTTGCGGTCGCTGGAGGGGGGCAGCGGACGGGGAAGATGCTACACGCCCCCCGCTCTGGCAACTCCAATCTCGCGCCTGAAAAGGCGCTAATGGTCCCAGCCCGAATTGCTGTCGGAAATGAGCTGTTGCAGGAGAGTGAAACGAATCTCGCCGTAGTTCAAAGCGTAGCGAAGATCCCCCGCCTTGAAGATCCAAGTGCTTGGGATCCAACTCAGCGGCAGACCAACGAACTGCTTGATCTTGCCGGCGCCGCGCGGTCCGGAGTCGGCGAGAATGGTTACATTCGGCAGGGCCGCGACCTCATATTTGGCCAACAACGCGCGTCCATCCTCGCCGCCGTTCCAAACGGAAACGAAGTAGAACTTCACCTCGGGGTTGTCCTTGATCGTCTTAGTCCAGCCGCCGCTTTTGAGTTCGGTTTGGCAATTGGAGCACCATGGGGCCCACAGATGGACGACGGAGAGCTCGGGACCCTTGATTGCTTCGCTAACCTGTTGCTCGGCGGTGGGTGCCGCGGGCAGGGGATTGGAGATGAAGACCAGGCCTGAGAGGACGAGAAGCAGTGCTTTCTTCATGCGTTTGTAGAAACGACACGAAGAGGCCGAGGCCGTCAAATCGGGGAAGCTGAGAATCAGCCTAGGAGATCCGGAAAACCGGGAGTTCACGGATGACCGCTTCGGTCATTACTTCACTGGTGCTCCAACTCAGAAGGCTAAACGACAGTGGCTTTGAAACGCAGGGCAATGACATTCCGGGTGGCCAGTTGACCGCACCCGAGAACGTGACTACTTTCCATCCCCTTTCCGCGGGAACAGACGGCGATCAACGCCGCTGCTTTTAACCATCGAGCCCCGCCTCACCAAGAGAGCCTACTACCGTTTATGTTGCAAATGCAGGATGTCATGTCGAAGTCGATGCGCGACTTCAAAGAAGGCAGCATTGTGAAGGGGCGCATTCTAGAAATCCGGCCCCGGGAAGTGCTCGTGGATATTGGTTACAAGTCGGAGGGTGTAATCCCAACGGCAGAGTTCGACGACATCGAGTCGCTCGAAGTGGGGGACGAAGTCGAAGTGCTTCTGGAGCGCCTCGAGAATGATGAAGGCATGGTCGTCCTTTCCAAAGAGAAGGCCGCCTACCGCCAGAATTGGAACAAGATCGCCCAGGTTTTCGCCGGCGATGGATTGATCAAGGGTAAAGTGAAATCGGTCGTCAAAGGCGGCCTGATGGTCAACATCGGGGTGGAAGCTTTTCTCCCCGCCTCGCAGATCGACATTATTCCGCCGCGCGATCTTCAGCAGTTCGTCGGCAATACCTACGATTTCAAAATCGTCAAAATCAACGATGATCGGAAGAATGTCGTCCTTAGCCGTCGCGAATTGATCGAGCAGGAACGGAGCGAAAAGCGCCAGAAGTTCCTCGAGGGTGTCAAGGTCGGCGATACGGTCTCGGGCGCGGTCAAAAATCTGACCGATTTCGGCGCGTTCATCGACTTGGGCGGGATGGACGGACTTCTCCACATCACCGATATGACCTGGGGACGACTCGGTCACCCCAGCGAGCTCCTCAAAGTCGGCCAGCAGCTCGAAGTGCTGGTCCTCGACATCAACAAGGAGAAGGAACGCGTCTCCCTCGGCCTGAAGCAGACGCAAAAGAATCCGTGGGATCAGATAGAAGAACGATTCCCGGCCGGCCAGAAGGTTAAAGGGAAGATCACCAACCTCGTCCCTTACGGTGCGTTTGTGGAATTGGAAGAAGGCGTCGAAGGCCTCATTCACGTTTCCGAACTCTCCTGGACCAAGCGCATCATGCGCCCCGCGGATGTCCTCACCGTCGGTCAGGAAGTCGAAGCGGTGGTGCTGGGCGTGAACAAGGAAGAGCAGAAGATTTCGTTAGGTCTGCGCCAGCTCGAGCCCAACCCGTGGGACGAGATCGAGAAGAAATTCACCATCGGCAGTCGCGTGAAGGGCCAGATCCGCAACATGACCGCCTACGGCGCGTTCGTGGAATTGGAAGACGGCATCGACGGAATGATCCACGTCTCCGACCTGAGCTGGACCCGAAAGATCAATCACCCGATGGAGGTCTTCAAAAAGAACGACGAAGTCGAGGCGGAAGTCATCGACATCGACAAGACCAACCAGCGCATCAGCCTCGGCATCAAACAGCTGAGCGATGATCCCTGGAAGAACATCGACGAGAAATACAAAATCGGCGATCTCGTTACCGGCAAGGTCACCAAGCTCGCGAGCTTTGGCGCCTTCGTGCAATTGCAGGACGACATCGATGGTCTCGTCCACATTTCCCAGCTGAGCGAAGATCACGTCGCGAAAGTGAAAGACGTGCTCAAAGTCGGCCAGGAAGTCGAAGCCCGCGTCATCAAAGTCGACAAAATCGAGCGCCGCATCGGGCTTTCGATCAAGGCGGCGAATTACTCTGAGGAAGAACTCAAGCGCGAATCTGAAGCGTTCGACAATTTCCGTCCGGGGGAAGATTTGGTCGGACTCGAGAAGGCCTTCGAGGCCGCTGAGGAAGATTATCGCCCTGGCGAAGGGAAGAAAAAGTAGGCCGCGGGCGCGACTCGCGCCGAATCACAGTTTACCCCTCGCGATAGATCGTCGGTTTTCGGATGGCGATGGGGTAACAACGGAGCCCGGAGAGGGCTTCCTCGGCGAACGCGTCTTTACGCCCTGTACAACTCCACTCAACCGCCTGCCTCGATTACCATCTTATGAGACCATCTACCCGCTTCTTTCTTTGCCTCGCTCTCGCGTCGCTCACACTTTTCGCTCCCAATCTATCCGCGCAGAGCGTCCCTGCTTTCACGCAGGTGATTGTCTTTGGCGACAGCTTGTCGGACGACGGCAACATCCGGCATCGGCTGGAAGAAGAGGCCCTCATCAGCTATCCGGGGGGCGAGTTTAATTACAGTGACGGTCGCTTCACCAATAGCTCCGACACAGATCCAAACTCCGGGACTTACGCCGGCACCTGGCATGAACAACTTGCCCTGACTTTTCTCGGACTTTCCGCGGCCACCAACAGCCTCGACGGCGGGACCGATTACGCTTTCGGGGGCGCGACGACCGAGAGCGGGACCCGGGAGGTTACGGTCATCTCCAACCCCGACCCTTTCGTTGGCGGCGACTTTACGGTCACGATCGATAACCTGGGCAAACAGGTGGACGACTACCTGGCCGCTAACACCGTCGATCCCGCGGCGCTCTACATCGTCTGGGGCGGGGGCAATGATCTCTTCGACGATGACAGCGCGGAGAATGTGACTGCGACCGCGCAACGTGTGGCCGGTCTGGTCGAACAATTGGCGCGTGCCGGGGCCGTTTACATCCTCACGCCTAATGTTCCGCCCTTGGGTCTGGTGCCCAACTATAAGGACGACCCCGAACAGGCTGCCGCCCTGAACGCCGCCTCGGCCGATTATCGAGACGAGCTCAATGCCGAGCTCGATGCCTCTATCGCCACCCTGGCTAGCGAATCAATTTCGATCACGCTTTATCGGCTCGATATTTACGGTCTTTTCTATCGCCTCGCCGCGAACCCGGAAGACTACGGATTTGTCAATATCAGCGACAGCTCGCAGGGAGAAAGCGTAGATCCGGATGAATATCTCTTCTGGGACGACATCCATCCGACCACTGCCGGCCATTACCAGATCGCGGTCGCAGCTTTTAACTTGCTCAACGGCACCGCCGAACCCGCGGCACAGTCGCTCAACCTCTCCGCGCGCCTCAACGTCGGCGTTGGCGATGATGTCTTGATTGGCGGCCTGATCGTCACCGGCACCGAGCCGAAGCAAGTGATCGTTAGGGGCATCGGGCCTTCCCTCACGGTCAACGGCGTGCCGGTGGATGGCACTCTTGCCGATCCCCTCCTCGAACTTTATCAAGGCGACACCCTCATCCAGAGCAATGACAACTGGACGGACACCCAGCAAGCCGAGATCGAAGCGACCGAGGTTGCACCGACCGATGACTTGGAGTCGGCCATTGTCGCGACTCTCGATCCGGGCAGCTACACGGTCATTCTGCGCGGCCAAAATTCTGGCACCGGCATCGGATTGGTCGATGCCTACGATCTCGATACCGCGGCGGCGTCGCTGCTCGCCAACACCAGCACGCGCGGCTTGGTGGAATCGGGTGACGATGTCTTGATCGCGGGCTTCATCGTCGGCAATGGCGGTAGCGCTACCGTAGTCGTTAGGGCAATCGGTCCGTCGCTGGCCGGTGTAGAGATCGCCAATCCCCTGGCGGATCCGACCCTCGATCTCTATGACGCCAACGGCGCGATCATTCGCAGCGATGACAATTGGCGCGATTCACAGGAATCACTCATTCAATCGACAGGGCTCGCTCCGACCAACGATCTGGAGTCCGCGATCATCCGCTCGCTGACCCCCGGAAATTATACTGCCGTGGTACGGGGAAAAGACGGTGGCAGCGGTGTCGCCTTGGTCGAGGTCTACAATCTGCAATAGTCGAAAGCTGTCCTTCGGACGGAGGATTTTTGGGATCCGAGGGACGCCCAGTTGCGAATTTCTGGAGAGATGATCGATGATCTTTGGTACAAGAATACCGTCATCTACAGCCTCGACGTCGAAACCTTCATGGATTCAAACGGCGATGGCGTGGGTGATTTCGAAGGCTTGATCCGCCGACTCGATTACCTTCATTCCATCGGCGCCGACACCATCTGGTAGCGCCTTTTTATCCCTCGCCTAACCAGGACAACGGTTACGACGTTTCCGATTACTACGGGGTCGATCCACGACATGGCTCGAGCGGAGATTTCGTGGAGTTCATGCATCAGGCGAACGAGCGCGGGATGAAAGTGATCATCGACCTCGTGGTGAACCACATCATGACGAGCTCGACCTCGGTCGCCTCACGAAGAAGCAACGGGAAGCGGTTTTCGCAAAGTTCGGCCCGGAAAAACGGATGCAGCTCTACGACCGCGGGATTCGCCGCCGCCTGACGCCGATGCTGGGCAATCGGGCGCAGCTCGAGCTGGACTACAGCCTACTCTTCGCCCTGCCGGGTACGCCAGTGCTGCGTTACGGCGATGAAATTGGAATGGGCGATGATCTTTCGCTCAAGGAAAGGAACGCGGTGCGCACTCCCATGCCGTGGGCAGATCGACCGCAGGGGGCTTCTCGGCCGCGGAGCGAACGGTCCGGCCGGTCCTCGACGAGGGGCCTTTCGGTTTCCAGGAGGTGGACGTCGAGACGCAGCGCCGGGAAAGTGGGTCGCTCTTAAACTGGATGGCGGGCATGATCCGGCTGCGCAAGGAATGCCCAGAGATCGGGTGGGGCGATTGGTCGTTAATCAAAACCGCCGCGCCCGGCGTGCTTGCGTTACGCTACACCTGGCGAGGCAACGCCCTCTTGGTCCTGCACAACTTCTTGGCCAAACCGAAGGAAGCCTGCTTCCGTCTCCGGGACGACGAGGACGGCGGGATCCTCACTAATCTGAGGCGCAACGAAGAAGTCCGAGCCGATGCGGGCGGCGGGCACCGAATCGCGCTGGAAGCCTACGGTTATCGCTGGTACCGCATCGGCCAGCTCGACCATCTACTCGATCGTCGCAAATCTTGAAAAGCGCGCCCGGGGTCAGACCGAGGCGGCCGGGACTGGAACGGCCGGCAAGGCCGCGCCGTCGAGGGAGAGGTAGGTGTAGCCCTGCAGGCCGCGCTCATAATCGGCCAGAATTTTCATGCCGTCGTTAGGCTTGAGCCGGTCGCTCTTGATCGCGGCGTCGATCTGCGACTTCATTAGCCGCATCAGTTCGATCTTGTCCCACTGCGTCAAGGCGAGCACCTGGCCGATCGTGCTCCCTTCGATCACTTCTTCGATGTACCAACCCGATTCCTCATCTTCGTCGAGAAAAACGTGCACCTCGGTCACGCGACCAAAGAGGTTGTGCAAATCGCCCATGATGTCCTGGTAGGCGCCGACCAAAAACACGCCCAGATAATAGAGTTCGCCGGGAAGGATCTTATGCAGCGGCAGCGTGTCTTTCACGTCCTGCAGGTCCGTAAACTTGCTGATTTTGCCGTCCGAGTCGCAGGTGATGTCGACCAGGGTGGCCTGGCGCTCCGGCGCAGTGGTAAGGCGATGAATGGGCATGATGGGAAAGAGCTGCCCGAGAGCCCAGTGATCGAGGAGCGATTGGAAAACGGAGAAGTTGCAGATGTATTGATCGCCTAACGACGTCTCCAGCTCCTTCACTTCCTCCGGCACATACTTCAATCCGCGATGGAGGGTGACGATCTGCCGCGCCAGCTCCCAATAGAGGGATTCGATCTTGGCTTTCGACTCGAGATCGAGCAGCCCGAGATTGAACATCTGCTGCGTCTCTTCCTTGATCTGCTGCGCGTCGTGCAGGGTCTCGAGCCGGTTGCCGCGCTTGAGCTGACGCTTCACCTCCACGATGTCGCGCAGCGGCTTGGGATCGCCTTCCTTCAGCTCGACCTTGGGCGCCCGGGTATCTTTTTCGATCGAGCCAAAGGCTTCGACCACGAGCACGGAATGATGCGCCACGATCGCGCGGCCGCCTTCGCTCACGATGATCGGATGGGTGACCCCTTCGGAGTCGCAAACCTCCATGATGTTATAGACGACATCGTTGCAGTACTCCTGGAGCGAGTAGTTGGTTGAGCTGTCGAAGCTGGTCCGCGAGCCGTCGTAATCGACTCCGAGACCGCCGCCCACATCGAGGTAGCCGAGGGCGTGACCCATCTTGGACAGTTTCGCGTAATAACGGGCTGCTTCCCGGACGGCGCGCTTGATCGTCGAGATGTCGGGCACCTGTGAGCCGACATGGAAATGGACGAGCTTGAGACAATGGGCGAGGCCCTGGGCCTTTAACATTTCACTGGCGGCGATCAGGTTCGTCGTGCTGAGACCGAACTTTGCGTTCTCGCCACCGCTCGTCGTCCATTTGCCGGCGCCCTTGCTGTGCAGGCGGACGCGAATGCCGATGTGCGGCTCGACCCCCATCTCCTTAGCGATGCGGAGTGTTTGTTCGAGTTCCTCCAGTTTCTCCACCACGATAACGACGGACTTGCCGAGCCGGCGGCCCAGCATGGCGGTGCGAATGAAATCGCGATCCTTGTAGCCATTGCAGACGATCAGGCTCTCCGGGTCTTTGTGCATGGCGAGCGCGGCGATCAGCTCGGGTTTGCTGCCCGCTTCGAGTCCAAAATGAAATTGCGCGCCCGCATCAACGATCTCCTCGATCACCTCGCGCAATTGATTCACTTTGATCGGAAAGACCCCGCGATAAGGGCTCTGGTAGCCGAATTCCTGCATGGCCGAGTGAAAGGCGCGATTTACCGTCTCGACCCGATGCCGGAGCAAATCCTGAAAGCGGATCACGAGCGGAAAACCGAGTCCGCGCGCGCGTGCTTCCGTCACGACTTCGAGGAGGTCGATCGAACCGCCAGCCTGCTGGAGAGGGCTGGCGGAGACATTGCCGGCAGCGTTGACTGAGAAGTACCCGCTTCCCCAGCCGTCGACGTTGTACATCGTGCTGGCGGCGTCTATATCCCAGTCAGTCTTGGTCATCGTGGCGCAGTGTAGGGTACCGGTCTTCAAATTCAATCGGCAGATTGTCGTCCGGAAGCAGAGGCGTCTCGTCGGGGCCTCCCTTGTGTTTCAAATCCGCTCTGATACGGTTTTTTCAGATGAACAAAACGGTAATCGAGGTGCAGGTGCGAGCAGTCTTGCCAACCAGTGGCGGCTGCGCCGTCTTCCTTGGCAACCACGACAAGGTCTTCATCATTTACGTCGACCAAAGTGTCGGCAGCGCAATCACGATGTTTATGCGCGCCACGGTGAAGGAGCGGCCGCTCACCCACGATTTGATGGGGCACCTGATGACCGCGCTCGGGGCCCATGTGGAGCGGGTCATTATTAACGACCTGAAGAACGCCACCTACTACGCGCGGATGATCATCCGCGCCGAGAATGAGCTGCAGCAAAAGAAGATCATCGAGATCGATGGCCGACCCAGCGATTGCATCGCAATGGCAGTCCAACAGAAGGCGCAGATCTATGTCAGCCAGGAAGTTTGGGAGGAGGTCGACGACATGAGTGACGTCCTGCGCAAGATGGAAGAAGACGGCATCAAGCCGGAAATCGAGCCCGAAAGCGAAGAGGAAGAGGAATAGGTCCGCTGCTTCGGATCAGCCCATCAGTTCGGAGTAATTCTTCTCCGCCACCTCGACGCAGCGAGCCAGGACGGCGGCCGGGGTATCGAGTTCCAGGGCGTCGTCGACCAGTTGCCGGCACTCCGACATCGTGAGGCGTTGCACGGCGCTTTTGACCCGCGGCACGAGCGTGGCGCCCGCGCTCAGCTCATCCATCCCGAGGCCGAGGAGGAGGGGAGTGAAGAGAACTTCCCCCGCCATTTCACCGCAGACTCCCACCCAGATGCCGTGAGCGTGGGCGGCATCGGCCACCATCTTGAGCAGCCTTACGACCGACGGATGGCTTGGTTCGTAGAGGTGCGCGACGCGCTCGTTCGTGCGATCGATCGCCACCGCGTATTGAATCAGATCGTTCGTCCCGATGCTGAAAAAGTCCACTTCCCGGGCAATGCGATCGGCCATGATCGCCGCGGTCGGCACTTCGATCATGACCCCGATTTCGAGGTTTTGGTCGAAAGCATGGCCTTCCCGATGCAGCTCGCTCATACACTCCGCCACGATCTCCCGGCCGCGCCGGACTTCATCGAGGCCTGAGATCATCGGGAACATCATTTTCACATTCACGCCCGCGCTCGCTCGGAGGATGGCGCGCAGTTGGGCTTTGAAAATGTCGAGATTTTCGAGGCAGTAACGAATGGCCCGCCAGCCCAGGAACGGATTCAACTCATCGCCGTTCTCCCTGTTATCGGCGAGTTTGTCGCCGCCGAGGTCGAGGGTGCGAATGATCAATGGGTCGGGGGCAAGGCGTTGCGCCACCGTCCGGTAGATCTCGAATTGTTCTTCTTCGCTCGGCAGCGTCGTCTTGTTAAGGTAGAGGAATTCAGTCCGGTAAAGGCCGACCCCTTCCGCGCCGTTCGCGAGCACGGAGTCGACTTCTTCGGGCAGTTCGATATTGGCCGAGAGGACGATGTGGCGGCCGTCGCGGGTGGTGGATTTGGTTTCGCGCAGCTTCGTCAGCTGCTCCGTGAGCGCGCCTTTTTGCTCCTCGATGACGACGTACTCGCGCAGGGTTTCTTCGCTCGGGTGCAGGATGAGCAGGCCGTTGTAGCCGTCGATCAGCGCCGGCGCCCCGGTCACCAGTCTCTCGGTGGCATCGTGCAAACCCATCACCGCCGGCACGCCTAACGACCGCGCCATGATCGCGGTGTGCGAAGTCCGGCTGCCGAGGTCGAGCGCGAGGCCGCGGACCTGCTCCCGGTTCATCGTGGCGGTGTCGGAGGGAGTCAGGTTATGGGCGACGAGAATGTGCGGCTCGTTGACCGACAGAAACGGGCGCGGCGATCTCCCCTGCAGATTGCGAATGACGCGCTTGGTCACATCCTGGATGTCGAGCGCGCGTTCTCGCAGGTAGGGATCGTCGATCTTGCTCAGCGATTCGACGTAACGATTCGCCACTTCCTGAAAGACGAACTCGACGTTGCAATGGTCGGCCTCCAGTTTGCGCAGGACCTCGTCGATCAGCGTCTGATCTTCGACGACGAGGAGGTGCGCATCGAAGATGCCCGCGTCCTTCGCCCCGATCGCTTCCGCGATTTGCTGCTGCATCTCGAGGATCTGCACCCGAGTCTGGATGAGGGCGCTCTCGAAACGCGCAATCTCGTCCGAAACCTGCGCCGGATCGATGTGGTACTTGATTACGTCGTCCGTTTCGGTCGAAAAGACATGGATCGGGGCGCGACCGATCCCGGGGGACGCCGCGACCCCCTGACAACGTTTTTCCTGTTCGCCGCGCTCGCCGCTCATTCCGGTTGAAGAATAACCGGAGCGTCAACTATTCTTCGTTAAAGCGCGACTGAATTAATTCCTCGATGTCCTTAATCGCCAGCGCTGCGTCGGGACCCTCCGCGCGGACGCGCAATTTCGAGCCCTGCCCGGCAGCCAGCATCATCAGCCCCATGATGCTCTTCCCGTTGATCTCTTCGTCGTCCTTCGCCACCCAGATCTCGCAACGGTGCCGGCTGGCCACGCGGACAAACATCGCCGCGGGTCGCGCATGCATGCCGAGCCGGTTGATGATGGTGATCTCTTTCTCGACTTTTTCGTTCGAGTCGGCGGCTGAGCGTCGGTTTAATAATCCCATTACGTTTCCTGCGAATTCATTAGGCCCAGCAACTTCTCATTAAATTCCAGCGCGCTGTTGAGACCGAGGCTCTTCAGCTTCTGATCCATCGCTGCCACCTCAATCAATCGCGCGATATCCCGTCCCGGCCGCACTGGAATGGTCACGTGCGGCACTTCGATCTTGAGAATCTCGAAATGTTCGCGGTCCAGACCGATTCTATCCACTTCTTCCAAGTCCTGCCAATCCTTTAACGTCACCACGAGATCAAGTCGCTTCTCAATCCGGATGGCGCCGATGCCGAAAACCGAGACGACGTTGATGATGCCAATCCCGCGCACCTCCATGTAGTAACGGGTCAGCTCCGGGGCCGTAGCCACTAGTTCGCGTCCTTCGAGCGATTTGATTCGAGTCACATCGTCGGCCACCAGGCTGTAGCCGCGTTCGATCAGGCCGAGGACGCACTCGCTCTTGCCCACTCCGCTCGCGCCCCGAATCAAGACGCCGACCCCCAGTATATCGACCATGCTGCCGGACTCGGTTACGATCGGCGAAAAATCGAGTTCCAGTGCGATGGTCGCGGCGTTGATGAACTTCATTGTGATCATCGGGGTGCGAAAAACCGCAATTCCGGCGGCTTGTGCGATCTCGAGCAAATCCGGCTCCAGGTGGAACCCGCGCGAAGCGACCAGGCAGGGGATCTTTTGCGCGCAGAGCGCTCGGAAACGGGCTCGCCGTTGCCGGACCGTGAGATTCTTGAGGTAAGACTGCTCGGCTGCGCCGAGGACCTGGACGCGTTTCTCGGCGAAGTAGGTGTAGAATCCCGATAGAGCGAGCCCGGGCCGATTGATGGTCGGTTCGCGAATACGCCGATCGAAGCCGATCTGCGGGCCTTCCAGCTTCAACTGCAGAGTCCGGCTATGCCGGGTAAAGAATGCCTCTACGGTCACTACGGGAATGGCGGCGCGCTGCGTGCTTCGCGAACCGATGTTCTGAACGAGGTCCTCGTTGCTCATGTGCAGAGCAGTTGTATCCCAAAGTGAAAGCGAATACCAGAGCGGCGGGATTCGTTCTTCCCTGGCCGACGGGGGGGCGGATCGCAACGTCCGTATGATGAGGCGACAACCGGACGCGTAAACATTTGTCTTCGTCAGTAAATTAAGTCCCGGGCTCGTAGTAGTTTTCGCAGCTGTTCGACTCGGCGCCGATTGACTCCAAAATCATAATAGCCGGACCGCGCCGCGGACCGCACCCTAACGACACCTTCGCTGGGACGAAGCTCCACTTCCAGGTCGTCGACAAAACCCAGAGTCCGGCTGCGACATTCGACCTGCAGGTAGTTTTCCCGTTCCGTCCTCAGAGTGGTGCGGGGAAAGGACAGAACCGCGGCCCGAATTTCAGCCCAGGCGGGGGCATGCTCGACCTCGAACCGAAAAGGAGGCAGAGCGTGACGCTTGTCCTGGGCCTCGGTCGAGACGCAATTCGGTGACGCAGGGCAAGGTTCAAACATAGGCCTCGGCGGGGGAGTTCGGGAGCATGAAGTCATACCGGTCGCCATGGCCAGCGCAAGCAGAGGATGGATGAGAGACGGTAGGGGACGGCGACCTGGTGCCAGTTTCATTGTGCAATAAACCAACTGAGCTACAATCGCGACAAATGACCCTGCCCCCGTTGCTGCGTCCTCCCTTACTCGTCTGTTGCGCAGCGCTTGTCCTCGCCAGTTGCACGGAATTGCCTAACGACGTCGGCGTGCGAAAGCATCGCTCGGTCGCGACCCAAACCCGGTTGGCCTCGCATCATCCCGTTTTTTCATCCTGGTACGATGATCCGAAGGGGAGGGGCGAGGAGCGGATCCTGATTAACCTCACCAAGCAGCAGGCTTTCTTTTACCGGGGCGAAACGCTCATCGGTCGGACGAATATCTCCTCCGGTCGGAGAGAGTTCGAGACGCCGCCGGGCAAGTATCGAGTCATTCAGAAAGACGCGGATCACGTTTCCAACGAGTACGGGCAATACGTGGCTCGCTCCGGCGCGGTGCTGGTCCGCGACGCGGATGTCAATCGAACGCTCCGCCCCAAAGGCGCCCGGTTTGTCGGCGCCAGGATGCCTTATTTCCTCCGTTTTCGCGACGGCTATGGAATGCACGCCGGCTTTGTCCCGCGCTTTCGGGCCTCCCATGGTTGCGTCCGCATGCCGATCGAGATGGCCAAGCATTTTTTCGAGGCGGCGGAAATCGGAACGCGGGTGGAAGTGATCGAGCCACCGATTATGGTGGAGCGGTGAATCTGGTCTCCGAACTTCGCGCCCTGCTTGGCGACGGAGTCATCGCGGCTGACGAACCGACGCGAGTAGCCCACAGCGGCGACAAATGGTTCGCCCACCACGAACCTGAGGTCGTCGCTTTCGCGCAAACGACGGAGCAGGTGAGCCGCTTGTTGCGGTTTGCTTCTGCAAACAAGATCCCGGTAACGGCGCGCGGCGCTGGGTTTGGCTATGTCGGCGGGTGCGTTCCAATGCGCGGCGGGATCGCTCTTTCCCTGGCGCGCATGAACCAGATCAAGGAAATCAGTTTCGACGACGCGATCGCGATCGTGGAACCGGGCGTGATCACGGGCGAGCTGCAAGCCGCGGTGGGCGCGCAAAAACTCTTTTATCCGCCCGATCCGGCCAGCTTGCATGACTGCAGCCTGGGCGGAAATGTCGCGACCAACGCCGGTGGCCCGCGCTGTCTCAAGTATGGCGTGACCCGGCACTACATCATTGGCCTCGAGGTCGTGCTCGCGAACGGTGACGTTTTGCGGACCGGCGGACGAGTCCATAAGAACAAGACCGGTTTCGACTTGATTGGTCTTTTCGTCGGCTCCGAGGGATTGTTAGGCGTGGTCACGGAAATCACCGTGCGCCTGCTGCCGCTGCCACCCGCTCGCGCCACTCTCTCGGCCTCCTTTGCCACCATCTCGGAGGCAGCCGCGGCGGTGCAGGCGATTTTCGCCGCCGGTTTCCTGCCGTCGTCGCTCGAGATCGCCGATCAGTTTACCCTCGAAGCGGCGCGCCACGATCGCGGCCGGGGGATCATTCCGGACGGCAACGCTCATCTCCTGGTCGACGTCGACGGACGCGAGGAGACGGTGCGCTCCGAATCGGCCGACCTGGAAATCCTGATTGCCGGACGAAAGCCGCTTTCGCTCACCCTCGCCACGTCCGAGGAAGGTTCGGAGAAACTTTGGGCGTTGCGGCGCGAGTTCAGCAATTCCCTCCGCGCCACCGGCCTGACAAAGCTGAATCAGGACATCGTCGTGCCGCGCAGTCGGCTGGTCGATCTGGTCGAATTTGCGGGGCGTTTACAGGAAAGTCACGGCTTTCCGGTGGCGACCTTCGGTCATGCGGGCGACGGCAACATCCACGTCAACATCATGGCTGCAAATTATGAAGATGCGGCGGTGCGGGATCGCGTGGAACAGGCGCTCGACGAACTATTTGCGCAGGTCCTGGCGTGGGGCGGTGTGATCACTGGTGAGCACGGCATCGGTCTGGCCAAGAAGCGCTGGTGGCCTGAGGCGGCCAGTGATGTCGCTCGGAACGTTCATACGCGCCTCAAGCAGGCGCTCGACCCCCTCGACATCCTCAATCCGGGAAAATTTGTCGGTTAGCGCGGGTTGATCTTGCCCGATCGCATGTTACCTTCTGCGACTTCGACCTACACGCATTCCCGGTCCGCCGACCGAATCTTAAATGTGCGTTCCTTCAGCCGAGTGCTGAAGCATTCTGCGAATGAAACCAGGAAAATTTACTCACACCATCGCCGTTTTGTTATCAACCGCTTCGGCCTGTTTTGCGCCCTCCGCGCCCGCCCAGGTGCCGGGCAAGAAGATGCAGGTAACCAAGAAGCAGAATCGTCTCAATGACGACGTGCTGCTCAAGGTGGACCCGATCGGCTACACCCCGCGGCCGACCAATTTAGTGGACTTCAAAAAGGGCAGCGACCGCTTCCCGTGGAAGAAAGACATCGTCACCACGGTTTTTTGGATCGGAGAAAAGCCGACCGCCAACAACCCGGTGCCGAACCACGCCAGCAGCTGGGACGCGTCGTGGGCGAGGAACTACGGCGGCTACGACGATCCGCGCCCTTCCCAACGCCACGACTACACCCCGGTCAATTTCACTCCGCGCCAGAACCCGTTTTACTGCGCCCTCCCTTACAATGACAAGGCGCGCGAAGGTCACCGCTCCGAGGCGCCGAAAGTGGTGCCGTGGTTCAAGGAAGCCTATCGCGGCCCCGGCGTTTCCGTCTGCAAAGGGCGCTGGATCGCGATTCACAAAGGCAACCGGACCGTCTACGCGCAATGGGAGGATGCCGGACCATTCCGCACCGACCATTGGGAATATGTCTTCGGCAACGGGCGTCCGAAACCGAACCTCAATCGCGGTGCCGGCCTCGATGTGTCACCCGCAGTGCGCGACTACCTAGGTCTTAGTGACACCGACGTGACCGACTGGAAATTTGTCGAGGCGAGTGAAGTGCCACCGGGTCCGTGGAGCAAGCTCGGAGACAATAACACTTTCGTGATCAACCAGCGCAAAGCCCAACAGCAGTTGGCGAAGGCGAAGGAAAAAAGCTCCACCGTTTTCCGCTAGCCCGTCGCTCCTCGGTGCGCTTCTGCCTTCTCCTCCTGGCCGCCACGGGCCTCGCACCGATTGCCTTCGGCAGCGGAAAATTGCTCACCGGCTCCGCCGCGATGGGAGATTGGGCCGGCGATGCGCCCGGCACCCGCCGCAAGATCACGGTTGCCGACCTTCCGCCGCCTAACGAGACCCGCTCGGCTAGCAATGGCCCCACCGTCGTTTCCCGACCGGCCGGCGCCCAGTTACATGTTCCGGCCGGCTTCAAGATCGAAGAGTACGCCAGCGGCTTTCGCGATCCGCGCGTCCTCCTGGCCGCGCCTAACGGCGATATTTTCGTCAGCGAAAGCCGCGCCGACCAGATCAAGGTCGTGCGCGACAAGGACGGCGACGGCAAACCGGACACGACCGAGGTCTTCACCGAGGACGGGCTCAACAAACCATTCGGCATCGCCTTCTACCCACCGGGACCTGAGCCGCAATATCTCTACGTCGCGAACACCGACGGCGTGATTCGTTTCCCGTATCGCAACGGCGACCTGAAAGCGCGCGGGCCGGCAGAGAAACTCGGCGCGCACCTCTCGGCCGGTGGGCTTTTGCGCGGCGGCGGGCATTGGACCCGTGATCTCGTCTTCTCGCCCGACGGCAAGAAAATGTTCGTCTCGATTGGCTCGCGTTCCAACGTCTCCGACGATGCCGCCGAGGCTGATCGCGCGCGGATCTTTCAGTTCAACCCCGATGGCAGCGGGCAGAAAGTCTACGCCTGGGGAATTCGCAACGCCGTCGGCATCGCCATCCGACCGGGCAGCGACGAGCTCTGGATGAGCGTGAACGAGCGTGACGAACTCGGGGACGACCTCGTGCCGGATTACATCAGCCACGTCACCCCCGGCGGTTTCTACGGCTGGCCGTGGTATTATCTCGGCAATCACCAGGACCCGCGGCACAAGGGCAAGCATCCCGAGCTGGCTGGCAAGGTCATCGTGCCCGATGTGCTGGTGCAGGCCCACTCGGCTTCGCTCAATCTCTGCTTTTACGACGGCCAACAATTCCCCGAGGAATATCGCGGCGACATCTTCGCGGCCTTTCACGGCTCATGGAACCGTGCCCGCCGCACTGGCTACAAGATCGTCCGCGTGCCCTTGGAGAAGGGAAAAGCGACCGGTGCCTATGAGGATTTCGTGACCGGTTTCGTCACCCCGGAGGGAAATGTCTGGGGCCGCCCGGTGGGCCTGACGGTGGCGAAAGATGGCAGCCTGCTCTTCAGCGAAGATGGTCACGGCACCATCTGGCGGGTCAGCGTCGCTCGTCAGGACACGGCTCGCGGCTTGTGAGCGTCCTCCCGGCGGCGTAAGCATTACCCCATCATGGCGCGCGCCATTCATACTTTCGACAATGGCGTCCGCGTCTTTGAAGACCAGTTGCTCGATGAACAGCGGGAGCGTTACCGCAAACGCAACGTCCACGAAGCTGAGGAGGAAGAGATCTTCGTCGACCTGATTCGCCGCCTGCCGGCCGACGGCGTCTTCGTTGATGTGGGGGCGGCGATCGGCTACTACCTCATCCTCGCCCGCCAGCTTTCGCCGCGATTGCACATCCACGGGGTAGAGCCGTTGGAACGTCACCAGCGTTTCCTCCAGGAAAACCTCAGCCTCAATGGCCTAACGAGCGGGACCTTCATCCTCCACGCCGAGGGGCTCACCTCCTCGGCCGGCACTGCGACCTTCATGGACCGCGGCTACAGCAGTCGGCTGGCCCGGGCCGGGTCGGCGCCGCTTTCCTTGAGCGAGCGCTGGAAGCAATTCCTCGAAGACATCGGCCTCCGCAAATCGAAGAAACCCGTCACCATTCCCACCATCACCCTCGACATGTTCGTGCAGCGGATCGGCGTTCCAATCGACCTTCTGCAGATGGATGTGCAAGGGCTCGAAGTCGAAGTGTTGAAAGGCGGCGACGAAACCCTTCGCTCCGGCGCGGTGAAAACCTTCCTTATCGGCACCCACGGCCGAAACCGCGGGCTCACTTTGCATGCCGATTGCCGCGAGATCCTGCAGGCCCACGGCTACCGGATCGACTTTGACGAACCGGACACCAAAGAGCAGCCCGACGGGATCCTCGTCGCGAGCAAATAGCGTCCCCTCCCGCTCGCCGTCCTCGGCCCGTTCTGTCATCCCGATCCGCCGCAGCACGGAGAGGGACCGCGCGATTGCAATCGGCGCTTCCTCGCCCTGAGAAAATCTCTCTGGCAACTGCGAGGTCACTCTCCGCGCTTCGCCGGATCGGGATGACAAGGCGGGAAAGCGAGCGCGCAGGCCGCTTTTGTATTTCGCCCGCAGCAGAGCGAAGTTCCAGGCGTGCCGAAGCCCTCGATCAAAGCCCAGACCCTCGACGAGCTGACTCAGCATCTCGCTGCGCAGGGCGCGCCGAAGTATCGCGCGAAACAGATCACCGACTGGCTCTACAAGCAACGCGTCGTGGACTTCGACGCCATGACCGACGTCCCGGCCGCCACCCGCGCCCAACTGGCGGAGGATTTTACCTTCGGCCGGCCGGAAGTGGTCCGCGTCCTCGGCTCCAAGGACACGACCCGCAAATTCCTCTTCCGCCTCGCTGACGGCAACCTGATCGAGTCCGTTCTCATCCCCGCCTCGCCCGCGCTCTACGGCGAAACCTCCGATCGCCGTACCGCATGTGTTTCCACCCAGGTTGGTTGCGCTTACGGCTGCAAATTCTGCGCGAGCGGCCTTGACGGATTCTCGCGCAACTTGGATGCCGCCGAGATCGTCGATCAGCTCCTCGCCATCGAACAAGAGAGCGGCGAACGGATCGACAACATTGTCTTCATGGGCATGGGCGAGCCGCTGGCCAACCTGACCAACCTCCTCCAAGCCATCTGCATCATTAACGCCCCATGGGGTCTCGAGATCGGCGCCCGCCACATCACCATCTCGACCAGCGGCCTCGCCCCGCAGATCCGGCGGCTGGCCGACGAGCCGACCCAGTTCCGCCTTGCCATCTCGCTCCATGGCGCGACCGACGACGTCCGCAGCCAGATCATGCCGGTAAACCGCAAATACCCGCTCGCCGTGCTGCTCGAGGCTTGCGACCATTACGTCGCGCAGAAAAAGCGGCTCATGTTCGAATACATCCTCATCGCCGGGGTGAACGACACCGACGAGCAGGCCCACCAGCTCGCCCGGTACGCCCTGCGCCTCTCGGCCAAGGTGAACCTGATTCCCTACAACACCGTCGAAGGCTTGGAATGGACCCGCCCCTCCCGCAACCGGCAGGAGAGCTTCCTCCGCATCCTGCGCGGGCACGGCGGGGTCGCCACGCTGCGCCGGGAGAAGGGCCACGACATCGCCGCCGCCTGCGGCCAGCTCCGGCTGCAGACGAAACGGCAAGACGAAGCCCAAGGATCCTTGGTGTAGCGGCGGTCGGGGCGAGGCGTCCGGCCGGCGGAGGTGCCATTGCACATCGCGACGCCGCCGATGAAATCGCGCTCGCCGGCCGTGCCGAGGATCGATCGGTTTCCTTGCGTTTCTCGAAGACTTCCACTTCGCCGCGCAAGATGACGGCGAGCGGCAAATCGCGCTGGCCGACTTTGAAGACAGGTCGCCGCACCGGAGGACGCGGTCTTCGCCTAACTGCTTAACGAGAGCGAGCTGGCGGTCGTCGATTTTTGGAAGGCGAATTTTTCCGTGTCGCGATAGAATTGCTCGTCCTGCTCTTCCTCGCTTGAGGCCATGGCGTGCGCTCGGCATAACAGGGAACGGACCCCCGCAAAACTATTTTGCGCAGGTTCCGAAGCTGCCGTACATGGAAACATGGCCGGGCACGACTCAGACCGCGCTTGGGATGAATACGAGTGGGAGCGGTTTCTCCAGCAGCAGGATCAGAAGACGGAGAAATACATGGAGCTTCTCGAGAAGTATATCGACGATCCCCGGCGCGACGAAATTGTGGCGCGAGAAATGGGCTGGTGTCGCCAGGAGGGGGCCGACGAGGTCTGGCGCGATGAAGTCGATGGTTTGTTTGATGATGAGCCGGAAGAAGAGGAAGCGATGTCCGGTTTTGATCAAATCATCGATTGCTCGGAGAGCTTCGAGCAGCACACTCTCTATCGATCTGCCTTCTCGCTTACGATCTGGATCGATCGGCTTTTCGAGGACAGGTCGAAGCTGCAGAACGATCCGGCGGCGGTGAAATTGGCCACCCACGCCGCATTGGCCAGCGCCAAGCTGGCCGCCGCCTTGAGTGACGAGGAAGCGGAGGAACTCGGCATGACCATCGCCTATCTGAAGCGAGCCCTCAAAGCCATCACCGTGGCGATGGACGCCTCGGCCCAGCTCGGCGCGCAGAAGTCGCTCACCCGCCAGCAAACTTCCGCCCTGCAACAGCGGCTCTTTCAGGTCCGCGATGGGATCATTCAGCTGATGGGCGAATTCCGCGGCGAATGGCTGCGGCGCTACGGCAGGCTCTAGCGGTTGAATGAATCAGCCCCGCGCCCGTCCAAACAGGGACACGGAAGCGACGGCAGCCGAGGTCCCGGAGATCGAGCTGGTGCAGCGGGCACAGGCGGGGGATACCGAGGCCTTCGATCAGCTCGTCAGCCGCTTCCGCACCCGAGTTTTCGGTATGATTTACAACATGGTGCACAACGAGCAGGATGCCTGGGATCTTGCCCAGGACAGCTTCCTGAAAGCGTGGAAATCAATCGCGCGTTTCCGGGGACAGTCGTCGTTTTACACCTGGATCTATCGCATCGTGATGAACGTGACGATCGATTGGCTGCGCAAGAAGCAGGTCAAAGGTGGCGGCGCGGAGTTTGACGACGCGATTCAGTTGAAAGAGATCGACCCGGGCGCGCGGACGGTGCCGCACGCCGACGCCTTGCCGCATGAGCGGATGCAGCACCAGGAGATTCGCGGCCGGATCGACGCTGCGATCGCCCAGCTCTCCCCGGAGCATCGAGCGGTGATTTTGATGAAAGAAATGGAAGACATGCAATACCATGAAATCGCGGAGTCGTTAGGCTGCTCGATCGGCACCGTCATGTCGCGCTTGTTTTATGCGCGCAAAAAATTGCAGACTTCGTTGCGGGATGTTTATGAAAACGTTTGAAGAAAAGTGGACCGCCTGGATTGATGGCGAACTGGAGGGCGAGGAACAGGCCCAGTTCGAAGCCTCGCTGGAGGATCGCGCCGCGGCGGAGGAGGAGAAACTCCAGGCGCACAAACTGGGCGCGCTACTCAAGACGCAATTGCAGCTCCGCCCGATGGGGAACGAAGATTTTTTCCATCATCAACTGCGCGAGCGCATCGCGGCGGAGTCAAAAGAGACTGTCCCGCACGACGAGCCGGAGGAAAGCGCGAGCTGGTGGACCATCCGGCGCTTGCTTTGGACGGGAGCGACTTCGCTCGCCC